>JAISXV010000233.1 GCA_031270335.1 Prevotellaceae bacterium
AACATGTTGGAGCAGTATGGAACTTCGCCTGCACAGGTCGCCAGAGTAAGCACATGGTGGTTTTTAATAAACTCAATTACAGAAGGATCGGGACTCATAACCGTTTACCATTTTCTTGATTGCAATTTCAGTCGCGCCGCTCCCGCAAACACAGCGGAGACAATCACAAAATATACAATATCACGTATGTCGATAACTCCGCGGCTCAACGACTTGTAATGTTCGTTTATCCCAAGCGAGATGAGAAAAGTATTGACGGATTTCAGCGGAGACATCGAAGCCAGACCGTCGAAACCCGTGTACATGAAAAAACACAGCGCTGCCGAAACAATGAAAGCAACAATCTGATTATCTGTCAACGACGACGCAAATATCCCGATAGCGGCATACGCCGAAGCAAGAAAAAACAGCCCGATAAACGACCCCCAAGTCCCGCCCGAATCGATATTGCCAACCGGATTGCCGACGAAATAAACCGTCGCAAAATATATCAGGCACGGCAACAGCGAAAGCAATATAAGCGTTACAGCGGCAAGATATTTCGCCATCACCAACTGCATTTCGGAGATGGGATGCGTCAGCAGCAACTCGATTGTGCCGGTTTTACGTTCTTCGGCAAAACTTCGCATCGTCGTCGCCGGCACCAGAAACAGGAAAACCCAGGGCGCAATGAAAAACAGCGTGTCAATGGTGGCATATCCGCCGTCGAGAATGTTGAACTCGCCCGGATTAATCCACATAAACCAGCCCGTAAGCGCCAGAAACACAATGATTGCAATGTATCCTGTCAGGGACGAAAAAAACGATACTATTTCTTTTTTGTAAATGCTGTACATGGAAAAATATCTTATTTATGTTATTTCAAAATATTTGTTCAACAGTTCTTTAGCGGCTATAAACGACGAAATCCTGTCGGTGGAGACTTTCTCTTCATAAGATTTCAATAGCCGGCAAATTTGCGGATTGGAATAGAAATGATTCTGTAAAGTTTCGTTTATCGTTTCGTACATCCAGAATTTGGTCTGTTCCTGACGGTTCGACTGGAAAAAGCCGTTGTTTTTCGTCACTGTGATATAATCGTTGATTGAAGCCCAGATTTCTTCCATTCCCGTTTTTTCTTTCGACGAAGTGGTCAAAACCTTTGGGATCCATCCCGACGCTGCCGGCGGAAACAGATGCATCGCGCTCTGATACTGCGCTTTTGCCAGCATTGCTTTTTCTACGTTGTTGCCGTCGGCTTTGTTGATGACAATCATGTTTGCCATTTCCATGATTCCACGCTTGATTCCCTGCAATTCGTCGCCTGCGCCCGAAATCATCAGTAAGAGAAAGAAATCGACCATCGAATGAACGGCGGTTTCCGACTGTCCGACGCCTACGGTTTCAATAAAGACGGTATCGAATCCCGCTGCTTCGCACAAAATCACCGTCTCACGGGTTTTGCGGGCGACGCCGCCAAGCGAACCCGCCGACGGACTTGGACGTATAAACGCATTAGGGTCGCAACTGAGTTCAATCATCCTTGTTTTGTCGCCGAGGATGCTTCCTTTCGAGCGTTCGCTGCTGGGATCGATTGCCAGCACAGCGAGTTTGTGTCCCCACGAAGTGATTTTTTTGCCGAAGGCTTCGATAAACGTACTTTTTCCGGCGCCCGGCACGCCCGTTATCCCTATGCGCATGGATTTTCCGGAATGAGGAAGACATTTTTCGATAATCGCCTGAGCCATAGCATGATGCTCATCCAAAAGACTTTCGACAAGAGTAATCGCCTGACTTAAAACGGTTATCCGTCCTTCCAGAATACCCTCAATATATTGTTCTACGGTGAGCGGTCGTTTCCTGTTTTTCCTGATTCGCGCCAACGCTTCCGGGTTGATAAGAGGCGGCTGCTCTATTCCTGGATTGACTATTAATGTGCTTTTTTCCAATAAATTATCCATCATTTATAATGCTAATGCAGTTGGCAAAATTAGTAAAAATTTTTCTTTGCGGGATAAATTAAAATCACTTATCATTAATTCTTCAATTTCGATTTTTTGTAGTAACTTTGCGCCCGCATTTTTGAAAGAAATTTTTTGCAACAGAATGAAAGTTATCATAAGCGGAGGAGGAACGGGCGGGCATATATTTCCGGCGATTTCTATCGCTAATGCCCTGAAAGAAAAAGACAACAGCGTAGCAATACTTTTTGTCGGCGCCGAGGGTCGTATGGAAATGGAAAAAGTTCCGGCGTCGGGGTACGATATTGTCGGACTTCCTGTCGCAGGATTGCAAAGGCGATTGACTGTCAAAAATCTTTCTTTTCCGTTCAAACTGCTCAAAAGTCTGAACAAAGCCGCAACGGTTATCAGGAATTTTCAGCCCGATGTCGTTGTTGGCGTTGGCGGATATGCGAGCGCTCCCGCGTTGTGGCAGGCTCAACGTATGGGAATCCCGACTTTGATTCAGGAACAAAACTCATACGCCGGTCTGACGAATAAACTGTTGGCGAAAAAAGCTGCTGCTGTGTGCGTTGCATATCAAGGAATGGAACGGTTTTTCCCCGAAAAAAAGATTCATTACACCGGAAACCCTGTGCGACAGGACTTGTTCGGATTGAATGAGATTCGTAACGAGGCGACGAAATTTTTCGGTTTCGATTCGGAGAAGCCTGTGGTTTTGGCGCTTGGCGGAAGTTTGGGCGCACGTACAATCAACGAAAGCGTAGCCGGCAGTCTGGACAAATTTGCCAACAACAATATCCGGCTAATATGGCAAACAGGAAAACATTATTTCGCAACGGCTTCGAAACTCGCCGAAAATTATCCGGATGTGAAAGTCTTCGATTTTATCTACAAAATGAATTACGCTTATTCTGCTGCGGACATAATAATCTCCAGAGCCGGAGCCGGCACAATATCAGAGCTTTGCATAGTCGGGAAACCGACGGTACTGATACCTTCGCCAAATGTCGCCGAAGACCATCAGACGAAAAACGCTATGGCTTTGGTCAACCGCAACGCCGCAATAATGATTAAGGACGAAGATGCAAAAAACAAATTGACGGCAACAGTAATCGAGTTGATTAACAACAGCTCGCTTATCGACAGTTTGAGCAAAAACATATCGGAACTTGCCATGCCCGATGCAGCCAGCGACATTGTAAACAGAATATTAAATATTGTCAAAAAATAATATAAATAAATGATTATGAAACATAATTTTAATGCAGGACCTTCGATTTTACCTCAACAGGCTATTGACGCAACGATTGAAGCGTTGAAGGATTTTAATAACTCCGGTCTCTCTATTGCCGAGATATCACACCGTTCCGCAGGCTGGGACGATGCAATGGACGAGTGCAGGTTTCTTTGGAAAGAGTTGTTGTCGATTCCCGACGGGTACGAAGTCTTGCTTTTGCATGGCGGCGCAAGCCAGCAATTCCTGATGTTGCCGTATAACTTGCTGCAAACCAAAGCGGCGTATCTCGAAACCGGCGTATGGGCGAAGAAAGCAATCGAAGCGGCGCGATATTTCGGCGAAGTGCAGGTAATCGCTTCGGGAAAGGATTCAAACTATTCTGTCATACCGGAATACAAAATCCCGTCGGACGTCGATTATTTCCATTTTACTACAAATAACACGATTTTCGGAACGGAAATACGTACAGACCCTGATTCGCCGGTCAACATGGTTTCGGATATGTCGTCGGACATACTCAGCCGCCCGGTGGACGTTTCGAAATATGCCATGATATACGGCGGCGCTCAAAAGAACGCAGGAACGGCGGGTCTGGCTTTCGTAATTGTCAGAGAGGATGTTCTGGGTAAAGTATCACGTGATATTCCGGCGTTTTTCGATTACAAAATCCACATCAAAAACAAGTCGATGTATAACACTCCGCCCGTTATCCCTATTTTTATGATGAAGGAAACGCTGAAATGGCTGAAAGGTATCGGCGGAGTAGCCGAAATCGAAAGGAGAAACAAGGCTAAAGCCGATTGTCTGTATAACGAAATCGACAGGAATCCGGTGTTTAAGGGAACGGCGGCTATCGATAGCCGTTCGAGAATGAACGTATGCTTTGTGCTTGACGAAAAATATGCCGGAAAAGAGAACGATTTTATGGAACTGTCGAAAAAATACGGCATCATCGGTATCAAGGGACATCGTTCGGTCGGAGGATTCAGGGCTTCGCTCTACAATGCTTTACCACTGCAAAGCGTGGAAGTATTAGTTGAATGTATGAAAGAATTTGAAAATATTGTCGGCTGAAAATCACTTGTGTAGCAATACATTGGTTTGATTGTTTTGTATTTTCAAAAAAAGGTGTACCTTTGCGCCCGCAATTAATGACTGTTTATTGCCCGTTGGCGCGGTAGCTCAGTAGGTTAGAGCGCATGATTCATAATCATGAGGTCTCCGGTTCAATCCCGGATCGCGCTACCTGAAAAACAAGCGATTACAAAGAAAATTGTAATCGCTTTTTTGATGTACACACAATTTGCACACAACTCGGGAAATGTTATTACTTTTTACTATAATCCACAAACTGAATGATAACATCAAATGGGTTGTTAATTTCTCCATCCGGTCTGCAATTGTCAAGGGTACATTTCAAATTTATATAAGGGGTGTTTTTGTCCTAAAAAAAACTCCGAAAATTTATTTCGGAGTTTTCTTAAAAATGATAAACCTGCGTCAACAATCTATTTGACACTGCTTTCTTCTACATAACCGTTTCTTTCTACCAGCCAAAAGGTTGTTTCAATTCCGGATTCAGCGTGATTTGCGTTTGCGGAATTGGACGATAATAAAACTTAGGATTCTCCCACGACACACGATTTTTATCGCCTTCGAGCAGAACATGTCCGTATGTTCCGTGTTCGAGTATGATACCTTTACTGCCGTCAACGGCAATTTTGGTAAGATTCTCCTTTACCTCGTCGGGCAAATCGGCAATTGGCGATTCATCGTCGGCAGTTGCCAGAAGAGCCACGTCGGGGATATCGTCGCCTGTTACGTCGTATGCTCCCAGCTTATCAATATAGATTCCCTGCTGATGCACAGCCTGCAATTCGCCATTACACCAGCGATATATATCTCTCAGGCGAAATCCTTCGCATGCGAGTTCTATCCGGCGTTCGCGGCGGATTTCGAGGATAACGCCTTTATTTGCGCTGCTCACGTTGGGATGATGTCCGGCAAGGAAGGCGTCCGGCGCAGCGTTTGCTGCGGCCATCGACAGCGGAGGCATATCCACACGACTGCGGATAAGCGTGATTGTCTTGTCCAGATCGGCTTGCGTCAGCGTTCCGAGTTCGGCTTTTGCTTCCGCATAGTTCAACAGGATTTCGGCATAACGGTAAACGACAATCGCTTCCCATGTTCCGCCGCCTCTTTGTTGCCATTCTGCGTTACGGGGATAAAACTTGATTTGGTCATATCCTCCGCCTGTGGGCATGGAATTATTTGCGCCGATAGCAGTGAATCCCGGAAAAGAAACTGTCTCCGCCATACGCGGGTCGCGGTTTTTAAATATTTCTCCGAATGTTTTTGTTGTGTATCCTGCTGTCGAGGTAAACGGTTGTCCGTCTTTCATCAGATAGGTTTCGATAAATGCGCGTGTCAGTCCGTAATCAAGACCTTTCACACGGTCGGCGCCGTTTGCTCTCTTTTGGTACAAGTAGTCGCTCCATTGAATGACTTCAGGATTGCCGCTCAGGTTTTGCGACTGGAACAGACCGCGATATGCCGTCGAAATATAAATGCCGCCTCCGGCTGCAAATTCTTCTGCCGGCGTACCTTCCATACTGATACTGAACAGTCCGCTATTCATGATTTCCTCGCTTGCCGAAAGGGAGCGTTGCAAAAACCGGTCGGCGGAAGATGCGAGGTTCAGTTCGGAATGATATTTGCGATAAGTCCCTTCGTACAGACAGAAACGCGATATCAGGGCTAAAGCGCTATATTTATGTATGCGCGTTTTATTCCCCATTGTTGCGCTGATGTTTACCGCTGCAAATTCAAGGTCTTCCATAATTTTATCTACCACAAATTCGCGTGAATCGGCGACTTTATATACATCCGGGTCGTCGCTTCCCAGCACCTTGTCTGTCCATGGCACGTCGGAATAAAGCTGTACTTTCCCGATGTAGAAATATGCCCTCATATACCGCGCTATACCAATATAATTATTGATATCCGCTTCGTTGCCTGTGGCTTTATCGGCGTTTTGCAGAAAGAAGTTTACGCTGCGCAAGCTTCCCCAGTTGGCCCAACCGCTAGCGGTTGCAACCGACAACTGCCCGTACAGCATCTGCCATGTATCGCCCATCGACGTTTTGAAAGTGACGTCATCCGATTCGTCATCGTTAATATAGCCGCCCGACATCAGGTTTCCATCGTTATATAAACCATTGATATACGTCTTCAAATCTTCGACATTTTTGAAGAACCCGCCTTCAGTGATTGATGTTTCCGGATATCTTTCCATAAAATCATCGTTACATGATGTAACAAATGTCATAATTCCGAATAATCCTATAATATACAATATTTTTTTCATATCTTTTTATTTTTAAATAGTTAGAAACTCAAATTTACTCCAAACGAATATACTTTTTGTTGTGGATATTGACCGCCCCTGTATGCTCCGCTCAATATTTCCGGGTCAATCCCTTCCACTTGAATGTGCGAAATGGTAAAGAGATTTTCACCGCTGAAAAATACGCGCAATCTGTCAATTTTCCATTTGTTCGTTATTCTGGCAGGAATAGTATAGCCAACGTTTAATGTTTTCAAACGCAAATAGGATGCGTCCTGTAAATATCTTGTTTGCGGGCTTGCCATTTCGTCTTTCGTGCCTGCGGGACCACCGTATTCTTCTGCAATAATACTTTTCATACGCGGGAAGAAGGCGTCCTGGCTCGGATTTTCTTCTGTCCAGCGGTCATAGTTTTTCTGTATGGGCGAGGTCCATGGCTCGCCGTAAACTCCCCAGAAAGAGTTTACTTTCGCGGTTGGATACCAGTCGCGTTTTCCGATGCCCTGTAAGAAGACGTACAGATCGAAGCCTTTCCATGATGCATTTGCCACGATAGAATAAGGATAGCGAATGCTGCTGTTACCGATGATTTTGCGGTCGCCTGGATCATCGACAGTGTTGTTGCCGTATGTCACGGCGCCGTCGTTGTTTATATCCGCGAATTTCAAGTCGCCGACATAAAACAGGTATCTTGTATCATTTGAACCGACTTTGCTCTGATCTACTTTCAACTTGTTGTTTGCCACATCTTCGAAATCGTTTTCGGTCAGATAACCGAGCGTAGTCAACCCCCATATTTCACCGATTTCCTTTCCTTCGTAATGGTTTGCCCAACCATTGAAATCGTCGGGAATGAGTCGGTTTGAATCATACTTGGTGATCCATGCGCGGCTGTCGGCAAGCATAAAGCGAATACCCCAGGAGAAAGGCGAACCTGCGGCGTTAAATTCGTCGCGATAGCCGACGCTTAGCTCCCAGCCTTTTGTTTTCAGGTCGGCGGCGTTTGTAGTCGGCGCTCCGGCTCCATAGAAGGATGGTAACTGCTTGAGTTGCGTCAGCATGCCTTCGGTGTAGCGGGTGTAAATATCGAACGAAATGTCGAATTTGTTATTGAAAAGAGCGAGGTCAACTCCACCGTTAATTGAGCGAACTTTTTCCCATGTCAGGTTTCCTGCCACTGCTCCGGGCTGATATACAGCCATCGGTTGTATTCCGTCGATTACATTACCAATATTTCCCGAACCCATACTTGCGACGTAAGGATAATAACTTGCATTGATTTGATTACCCAGCGTTCCGTAAGAGGCGCGTAATTTTAACTGATCGATTTTTAAACTTTTCGTTATGTTGGCGACGAAATTTTCCTTTGAAATAACCCAAGCCAGAGAGCCGGAGGGGAAGAATCCGAAACGGTCTTTTTTCGGGAAACGGGAAGAGCCGTCGTAACGCCCGCTAAATTCGACAATATATTTGTTGTCGAAAATATAATTCACGCGATAGAACGACCCGCGCAACGCCAGTTCATTGATACCCTGCGAAATATAATCTTCGCCTGTTGCCAACTGTACGGTAGGCAAACTTGAACTGATCAGTCCTTCCCGCCTTGAGGTTGTCGATTTCTCGTAGAGATATTCCTGATTGAACCCAAGCACAGCGTTTACAAAATGCTTTTCAGCAAAGGTTTTATGGAAATCGGTATAAACATTGTACACCGTGTAATTATTCACCCTGCTGATGGCTTCGGCAGAACTGACATTACTCCTCGTATAATCAATAATGCCCTTTATATTGCTGTATGCAATCGGAAGCGTGGCTTTATCAATGGAATTATAGTACCGACGGAAGTTTGCGTCGGCTTTGATGCTCCATACGTCTTTCAGCAAGTCGATTCTGGTGTTGAGCGTTACTTGCGTTTCGTACACATTGTCTTCCGCATCGCCTCCTCTTCTCAAAGTCTCAAGCGTTTCTGCCAGTCCGCCGGGTAATGTCCCGTCGGGATTTGGATAAGCAGGGGTATTGCAGTCCTGTCCGATTACTAAAGAGTGCATATTGCTGCCGCCCCCATCGTCCAATGCGCTGGGGTATTTGTAGTTTGAATTTACGAAGGAGATGTTTGTTCCGACATTCCACCATTTTGTCAGGTCATAATCGCCAATAGAGCGAATGTTGTAACGTTTCAATCCTTTTTCATATTCGACAATTCCGGCTTGCTGATAATAAGCAGCGCTGATCATATACGAACCTTTTTCGTTTTTCTGTGCAACACTGGTATTTACGTTGTAAGTCGGTGATACACTCTTGTAAACAACATCTATCCAATCTGTTGATTCGTAATATCCCCACCTGTCTGCATTATATATACCTCCTTTATCGCCTTTACGGTCAATGATTTTCGGCAACGAAGGGTCGGCAGCCACCTGTTTGGCATATTCGACTTCCGCTTCGTTGTAAACGATGCGTCCGCTGCTGAGGTAATAAGGATAGCACGACATTCTTGTCAAATCCATAAACCCAACGACATCGGTCACAATCTGTGGAAGATTATACATCTGTCTGACTCCATAAGCCATATCGACGTTAATTTCCAATTTGGCGCTTTTTGCCTTTTTGGTCGTGATCAATACCACGCCAAAAGCTGCACGAGCGCCGTAGATGGCTGCTGCCGAAGCATCTTTCAGCACCGAAACGTTTTCGATGTCAGCAGGATTGATGCGCGAAAGTTCCTGCGCCGAAACGGGTACGTTATCGACCAGAACAAATGCGCTGCCACCATTGATGGACGTGTATCCGCGGATGTTGATTTCCGGCGCATAATTTGCACGTCCGCTTGTCATCGAAATGTTCAGGTTTGGCGCCGCTCCCTGCAAAGCAAGGTTTACATTCGACGCCATACGGTTCTCGAGAATGTCGCTGGAAACCATTGATACCGATCCCGACAAATTCACTTTCTTCTGCGTACCGTAACCGACCACGACTACCTCATCAAGGGCTTGCGTGTCGTCGAGCAACGTGACGTTTATCACTGTCCGGTTGCCCACTGCAACATCCTGCGTTACATATCCTACGTAGGATATCTGCAACACAGCGTCGCCGCCCTGTACACTAATACTGAAATTACCGTCGCTGTCGGTAATAACTCCATTAGTGGTACCCTTTTCACTCACGCTGGCGCC
>JAISXV010000029.1 GCA_031270335.1 Prevotellaceae bacterium
GGAGTGATAACGACAAACACCGTGAATGTCGGCATCGCTATCGGCGGAAGCATCAAAAGTCCGACTTTCGGATTGGCAAAAGCAAAATATATGGACGATTCGCCATCGGTACAGCAACAAGCTACCGAACAGGCAAAACAAATAGTCGAAGAGAAAAAACAGGAGTTGGAAGAAAAAGCAAAAGAAGAAGCTCAACAACTGACCAATAAGGTTAAGGAAGAAGCGACTAACAAACTGAAAGATTTGTTCAAGAAAAAAACTCCGTAAGGTTCAATAATTATATTTTGCCCATAATGTTTGCAGTTTTTTCAGGATTTCGGCTTCTTTCGGATTATTTCCCGGCTGATAGAATTTGCTTCCGGAAATTTTTCCGGGTAAAAATTCTTGATCGACAAAGTTTCCCTGAAAAGAGTGGGCATATTTATACCCTTTGTGATAATCTAACTGTTTCATCAGTTTTGTGGGAGCATTGCGAAGGTGTAGCGGTACAGGTAAATCGCCGGTTTGTTTCACTGCGTTGACAGCGGCTTCGATTGCTTCATACGAAGCGTTACTTTTCGGCGAAGTGGCAAGATAAACAGTTGCTTCCGATAAAATAATGCGACCTTCGGGCATACCGATTTTGTTGACGGCGTCGAAACAGGCGTTCGCCAATAAAAGAGCGTTGGGATTTGCCAACCCGATATCTTCCGCTGCCAAAATGACTATCCTGCGGGCAATAAACAGAGGGTCTTCGCCGCCTTCAATCATTCGCGCAAGCCAATAAACGGCGGCATTAGGGTCGCTTCCTCGTACCGATTTTATAAACGCCGAGATAATATCGTAGTGTTGTTCGCCGTTTTTATCGTATAACGCAATGTTTTCCTGCAAGATTTTTGTAACACGTTCATTGTTAATCACGACAGTATCGGAATCGCCATTGACTTTCACCACCATATCAAGGATATTCAACAACTTGCGGGCGTCGCCTCCCGAAAAACGGAATAAAGCTTCGGTTTCTTCTATCCCGAATTGTTTATTTTTCAGGTAAATATCTTCGGTTATTGCTCGGTTAAGCAGTATTTCAAGGTCTTCCTTGTCCAACGATTTCAACACATACACTTGCGAACGCGACAGTAAAGGCGTAATCACCTCGAAAGAAGGATTTTCGGTTGTTGCGCCGATGAGTATGACTATGCCTTTTTCGACGGCGCCGAGCAAAGAATCTTGTTGCGATTTACTGAACCGGTGTATTTCGTCGATAAAAAGAATCGGACTTGGCGTTGAGAAAAATTTCTGTTTCTTAGCCGCTTCGATAACCTCCCTGATGTCCTTAACTCCCGAATTAATGGCGCTGAGACTGAAAAACGAACGGTTTTGTTTGTTCGCAATAATCTGAGCTAATGTAGTTTTACCCACTCCCGGCGGTCCCCAAAGAATAAACGACGAAATGTTGTCGGATTCTATCATGTTGCGAAGAATCGCTCCCTGTCCGACAAGATGCTTTTGCCCGATATATTCGTCTAACGTTTTGGGTCTTAACCGTTCTGCGAGTGGTGTATTTTCCATTTTCCTTCTATCGTTTCGCAGTGAAGCCTTTCAGTGCATCGTCAATTTTTTGCAAAATATCCTGCAAATGATATTGCGACAGACCTTTTTGGGAACGGATTGCCTTTTTCACATCGCCTTTAAGCGCGAGCAAATGGGCGCGCGTCAAACTTGAAACGTCCGAACTTGTTTTTAACGAATTGATTGCATTTTCGATATATGCTTTCTGGAGATTTCTTCGACAAATATCAATTGATCCGCCGGCATACAGTTCACGCCACACGTTTTTCTTCAAATCGTCCAGAAATTCCAGAACCGTATATATTTTCACCTTTTTATACAATTCTTCATTTTTAATCATTCTGCTCAACAGATCCGGATTTTGCAGGCGCGCCAATGCACTCGACTGACACATTGTAATATATTCCAAGATGTTAACGCCTGTGAGCGAAGTAATACTGTCGTCGATCAACCACGACGGCGTAGTGAAAAGATACGTATAAAGGAATTGCATGGCTTCCTTTTGTCTCTCGTATTCAACAGGTTGATAGACTTCGCCTGCTTCTTCGACATTTTTCGGAGTATGATATTCGCCTCCTACATTTTTGACAACATGCATAACATATCGTCGGTACTGACCCAGCAATTCGTTGTACATAGTTCTCAGATTTTCATAATCTTCGTCAGGTACTCGCGTCCACGCTTTCAGGTTCGGCAATATGCGTTTGAGGTTTTTGATTCCGTAAACTCCTGCCTGCATGGAATTATCGCCCAAATCTTCATTTTGCGAACGCGGATCGTATGGTTCTCGTTCGTTTCCGAAAAACAGTTTCCCGTTAGCGCTTATTCTGTCGATAATCAATTTGTTGAGATACGAAATTTCAGCGTCGGGACTGTCGAACTGCGGTAACCATCTATATCCCCATTCGATAGCCCATTTGTCGTATTCGCCGATACGCGGAAACAGTCCTTTTTCGGCGATTCCGTCTTCCGGTTGCGCTATGTAATTAAAACGTGCATAGTCCATTATCGAAGGCGTGTGTCCATATTTTTCAACATACTCCCTGTCTCTCAGTTTTTCTACCGGAACGGTCGAACTTGCGCCGAAATTATGCCGCAATCCCAAAGTATGTCCTACTTCGTGCGACGACACAAAACGAATCAGTTGTCCCATCAATTCATCGTCGAACTGCATTTTACGCGCTCTGGCGTCCACCGCTCCCGTCTGAATCATGTACCAGTTGCGCAACAGCTCCATAATATTGTGATACCAGTTGATATGCGTTTCCATAATTTCGCCGCTGCGAGGGTCGTGTACATGAGGTCCGCTCGCGTTTGGAATCGATGAAGCCTTATAAACGATAGCATTATGCCGAGCGTCGTTGATATTCCATGTCGAATCGTCTTCCGGGGCAGTCAATCCTTTTATTGCATTTTTGAAGCCTGCCTGTTCGAAAGCTTCCTGCCAATCGTTCACTCCTGCAATCAGATAAGGAACCCATTTTTTTGGCGTAGCAGGGTCAATGTAAAAAATAATCGGATTTTTCGGCTCGACAAGTTCGCCTCTAAGGTATTTATCCCTGTCTTCGTCCTTAGGTTCAAGACGCCAGCGAGTGATGTAAGCCTGCCCTTTAACACCCTGTGGATTAGCGTCGAAACTGACAAACCGCCGCGCAAAATATCCGACGCGGTCGTCCATATATCGCGCTTTCATCGGAGTTTTGGGCAAAAGTAACATCGAACTGTTCAATTCGCAGGTTAGAGGCAACGAGGAAGCAGTTGTATTGGGAACGGCGGTTTTCAAATATGTCCGTACTGTATGTATTTCGATATTAACAGGATAGGACTTGATAGATGCTATATACGATTTGTCGTTTTGGATGGCTCCTATCGAAAAATTCTTTTTAGCATTCGCACTGAAATAAAATATTTCGTTTTCGGATTGCAGAAAACTCGTTACGTCAATGATATACGATTTTTTTGTCGTGTCTTTTCCGTAGGCTTTCACCGGAAACGAAGCTACAATGGGCTGCAGATTCGATTTTACAACAGCCCTGTACATACCGTTTTCCGTGCTGTCGGTCGAATTTTCAGAAAAAATCATCCTTCGCATAAAAATCCGGTTAAACGGACCCGAATCGAACCGGATTACATTTTCGGAAATGTGGTCGCCGGCGTAGGCGTTGATGTTCGGACGCAAACCAGCCGCCGATTTCGCAATCCGGTTAACAATCAGAATATCACGATTTAATAATGTGTCAGGAATTTCGAAAAAGAATTGTTCCTTAATCCTGTGTACATTAAACATTCCGGCATTTGTAACCGCTTCTTTGGTGATTACCTCACTGAATGCTTTCGGTTCGTCGGAATTTGTTTTTTTTGCATCCGCTTTAATTGTGTCTGCTTTTGCAGGCGGAGTCTTTTCTTTCGACGCTTTTTGGGCGTATGCTGATACTGAAAATCCCAGTATTAATACAAGTAAAATTTTAATTCTGAACATATTGCTTTATCTTAATCTAATTATTTTTTAATACAAATGTAATGATATTTTTGGATTTTTCATTAATAAAAAAAATAATTTCGTACCTTTGCACCGGATGAATTTGGTTTTGATATTAAATGAACACAAAATATAAAGTAAAAATTATTAACGATCCTGTGCATGGATTTATAACGGTATCGTCGCCTTTGATCTATTCGATTATTGAACATCCTTATTTTCAGCGATTACGAAACATAAAACAACTTGGACTGACATATCTTGTTTATCCGGGAGCCTGTCACAACAGGTTTCAACATGCTCTTGGAGCGATGCATTTGATGGGACGAGCTCTCAATACTTTGAAAGATAAAGGACATGAAATCACAGACAGGGAAATGGAAATGGCGTTGGCTACCATACTTTTACACGACGTCGGTCATGGTCCATTCAGCCATACGCTCGAATCGAGCATAGTCGAAGACATACAGCACGAAACCGTATCAATGGTTTTTCTGCAACGTCTTAATAAAGAATTTGATGGAAAACTTGATTTGGCAATAGAAATTTTCTCGAAAAGATACAAAAAACGCTTTTTCAACGAGTTGGTAAGCGGACAGTTGGACGTTGACAGGCTGGATTATTTGAGACGCGACAGTTTTTTTTCGGGAGTTGTCGAAGGAATGATTGGCATCGAACGTATTATAAGCATGTTAGACGTTCATAACGACGAACTTGTGATAGAAGCAAAAGGTATTTATTCCATCGAGAAGTTTCTTATTTCGAGACGGTTGATGTATTGGCAGGTTTATCTGCACAAAACAGTTTTATCTGCCGAAATCGTACTGACGCAAATCTTCAGGAGAGCAAAATATCTCGCACGTAACGGCGAAAAGTTATTTGCTTCGCCTTCGCTCTCTTTTTTCCTCAATAACTCTGTGGACAACAGCGTTTTTGTTCCGGAAAATACGGAGGTTATCAATCATTTTGCCATGCTTTGCGACGGAGATATCGAAAGCGCGGCTATGGTCTGGATGTCTCATCCTGATAAAATCCTTTCGGAATTGTGTAAAATGCTGACATATCGCATTTTGCCGCGTACGGAACTGAGCGCTACGCCTTTTTCCGAAGAAAGGATAAACGAAAAAAAGCAGGCTGTAAAACAGAAATTCGGACTGAATGACAGTGAAACTGATTTTTTTGTCATTTCAGGAACAGTGAGCAATACGGTGTATTCTCCGGATAAACAATCAATTATCATCAAATACAATGACGGGAGACTAATGGATATTTTCGAAGCTTCCGACATGTTAAAACATTCAAACATTGATGAAGAAGCACACAAATACATGCTTGTATATCCTAAGTAAAGTCCTGGTAATACTGATTTTATCTCAGGGAATTTGTTTTTCGCAGAACAACAGGGTTATTTCGACTGAAGCCATGCAACTGAAAAACGCAGGACTGGTGAACATCAGCGATTTGGACAGTTCCATCGTTGTGCGTTTACTGTATGCAACCAGCGACAATTTTATCGGCGAACAGATGTACAAATCTTTACGCGAGGCATATCTGCAAGTCGAAGCGGCAAACAAACTCGTTCTCGCACAGCAATATCTCAAACAAATCAATCGCGGATACAACCTGATTGTGTATGACGCCGCACGTCCGCAATGGGCGCAGGAAATAATGTGGAACAAGGTGAAAGACACGCCAATGAAACGTTATGTCTCCAGTCCGCAAAGGATAAGTATGCATAGCTACGGAGTTGCTGTCGATGTAAGCATTCTGGACAAAAACAGCAAGGAGTTGGACATGGGCACGTCGGTTGATTTTCTCGGAGCGCTGGCTGAACCGAAAAATGAGTCCAAGTATCTCAATTCCGGTGAATTGTCTCCCGAACAGGTGAAAAACAGAAAATTGCTGAGAAAAGTGATGAAAAAAGCCGGATTCAAAGGAATATCAAACGAATGGTGGCATTTCGAAGCTTGCACCAGAGCCGAAGCTCAAAAAAAATATTCGCCGTTAAAATAATTTTTGTGATTTTTGTTGTACTTTTGCAGGCGAATTAAAACAGATATTAAAAATATGAAGAAAGTTTTGATTGTTTTATTGTTCATTAGTTGCGAATTGTGCAACGGCAATCTGTTTTCAAAAAATGTTCGTTTTTATGATTCCAGACAGTTGACATCCAACTTGATTACTTCCATTTGTCAAGATATGGAAGGCTATATCTGGGTGGGAACGGACTACGGACTAAACCGTTTCAACGGCATTCAGTTTGCGCATTATTACAATGTTCCCGGCGACAGCGCTTCGCTGTCGCACAACTCGGTAAAACAGTTAATGCTCGACAGTAACGGAACGCTTTGGGTGGGCTGTATCAACGGTTTACAATATTATTTGCGCGACGAAAACTGTTTCCGGCAAATATCGTTTGAGGACGGTGTAATCCCTCACATTACCGGAATTACGCAGTTTCGTTCGGGCGAAATATGGGTTGCTACTTCGGGATTTGGAATCCATCGTGTGGATTCGGAACAAGCAAAGACAACCCGAATTAAAGATATACCAAACATCACCGATTCCCCGTATTACAATTATATATATGAGGACAGTCGGGGGTTGCAATGGTTTGGCATTAACGAAATCGGATTATTACAGTACAATCCTTCGACGCACAAAAGCAAACTTTTTACGCGAACCGATCTGCCCGACTGTTCAATGATTTCGGGAATAATCGAAGACAAATCGGGCAGGTTATTGGTTGTTACAAGCACAGTTGTATGCCAATACGACCGCCAAACG
Organism: Prevotellaceae bacterium; assembly: GCA_031270335.1. GTDB lineage: Bacteria > Bacteroidota > Bacteroidia > Bacteroidales > UBA932 > JAIRLF01. The sequence continues at coordinate 6,815 of JAISXV010000029.1, forward strand.
GACAGTTTTCGGACAATCGGCGACGAAGACCGGATTCCCGCCCGTCAGTTGATTAGTACTGCCGGAGGTCAGGTATATTTAGCCACTTATGGCAAAGGGCTTAAATGCATCAACGACAGTGAATACGGGAAGCGTTCCGTTTCTGCTGTCGCCGCCGAAACCTTGAGCAATCCTTACATAAATATACAAAGAGCAAAGATTGAGGCAATTTACGAAGACCGCAACCGCAATCTGTGGCTCGGCTGCTACCAAAAAGGCTTGCTAATGTTATCAAACGAAGTGTCGTCGTTCAAAAAATGGAGTATCCCTGCCGATCAATATCCCGAAGCAGGAATGGTTCACAGCATCTTTTTAGACCGTGACGGATACTTGTGGAGCAGTATCGAAAATGAGAGCATTTTCAAAATGGACAGGCAGGGAAATATCGTTGAACATTTGAAGACAGGCGATCATAATAATTTCTCTGCCATTGAGCAGGATAAAGAAGGTAATCTGTGGCTTGGCGACAGATATTCCGGTTTGTTTCAAGTGAATATAAAAACAGGCAAAATAACGGAACACCTTAAAGCCGAATGGCAGAAACCCGACTTCAAATGTATTAAGGAAGACGCAAGCGGCAATCTGTATATATCTGTTTTCGGAAAAGGTTTTGTGTATTACAATCCCACAACGCACGAAGTAAAAAAGTTTGTTAACGACCCTGCCGGAAACTCCGTATCTAACGATTGGATTTACAAATTTCTAATTGATTCGCGAGGTCTGGCGTGGCTGGGACATTTCAACGGCGTAGATTGCTACAATCCTGAAACCGGACAGTTTACGTTTTACTCATTGCCGGAAATTAACAAATATGTAACCTATTCGTTGCTCGAAGACGACGGAGGCAATATCTGGGCAGGAACAAATCAGGGGCTGATATGTTTTAACCGCCAAACAAACATAGCGGAAATTTTTCAGGAAAAAGACGGATTGTCTAACAATGTGGTATATGCGCTGGCAAAAGACGCGCACGGTAATATCTGGTGCAGCACGCTCAAAGGTATTAGCAAATTGCAGGTTGCCGATAAAAAGTTTTATCTGTACAATACCGGACGCGAAATGACGGACAACGAATATACAAACAATGCAGCCGTTGCAACTTCGCCCGACGGAAGCATTTATTTCGGAGGCACGCAAGGCATAACCGTTTTTCACCCCGACAGCGTTTCGGCAAGCAAACCGGAACAAATCATGCTGTCAGCCATTTATTTGAATGGTAAATCGGTAAACACAAAAGAGATAGATCTCTCTTTCTACGACAACACGTTTACGCTCGAATTTACGACGTTCACATACGACGATCCGGCAAATACTTTCTATGAATACCGTCTGAAAGGAAAAGAAGAAAAATGGAATGCTACCCGACCGGGCATTAACCAGATAACCTATAACCACTTGCCGCACGGATACTTTACTGTAGAAGTAAGAGCTTGCCGTAACGGCAGTTATTCCACTATTTTGCCGATAGATGTACGCATTTCGCCTCCGTGGTGGCAATCAATATGGGCATACATGTTATACGCAGAGTTGGCTATTTTTGTCGTGTGGCAAATTTATTCCAACGTAAAACGGAAATATCAGGAGGAAATGAACGAAGAAAAAATCAAACTCTTTGTCAATCTGTCTCACGAGATACGTTCGCCGATGACGCTTATTGTTAATCCATTGGACACTATGTTGAAAAAGGATTATGATGAAGAAACTTTGCGTATGTTGCGCATGATGAAGAAGAATGCCAACCGGATTATCGACCTGATAAACCAGTTGCTTGATATGCGTAAAATAGAGAAAGGACGAATGTTGATAAAATGTTGCGAAGTAGATATGATAACCTATATCAAAAGCGTGATGGATTTGTTTGAATATCAGGCGAACAAGCGTGGCATACAGCTTTACTTCGATTCATCTGCCAACGTCATACCTGCATGGATTGACGTCAGAAATTTTGATAAAGCGCTGGTAAACATTATAACCAATGCCCTGAAATACACGCCCGACGGCGGCATTATCAAAGTATTGGTTCAGGAACACACCGACGAAAATTTTATCGGAGACTTGCACCATTATATCGAAATCCAGGTTTTGGACACCGGCGTTGGAATTGACGCCGACAAACTGGAAAAGATATTTGAACGTTTTTATACAACGCCTTCCGAAGGCGCGATGGGCGGCATCGGATTCGGTATCGGGCTGAACCTCTGTCGGCTGATTGTGAAATTGCACCACGGCGTTATTACGGCGCGGAACAGAGAAGACACGCAAGGAAGTTGTTTCACTATACGGATTCCTTATGGAAATATGCACCTGAAAAAGAGTGAACTCGCAGAGGATACGGCGTCGCTTCACATTGTTTCCGTACCTGTAAAAACTGATATGATGGACGATGAACCGGATACGAACAAAGGAAAACGGCAACAAAGCGGAACAGACAAAATTTTGGTGGTGGACGACGATGAGGAAATACTTGCTTACCTTTATGCCGAGTTGTCGAGCTGTTACAAAGTGCGCACATGCAACAACGGTAACGACGCATGGCATATTGTTATGGCTGAAAAACCACAACTCATCATTTCGGACGTTATCATGCCGGGAATGGACGGATATACACTGCTCAGGCAGGTGAAGAAAAACACAAACGTCAATCATATTCCGATTATACTGCTCACTTCCAAAACCGAAGCCGAAGATCGTATCAAAGGCATCAAATCCGGTGCAGACGCATACCTGAACAAGCCGTTTAATATCGACGAACTGAAAGCTGTGGTTGCCAATCTGATAGAAACCAATCGCCGTTTAAAGGGTAAGTTCTCCGGAGCGATGGAGCAGGATGACAAAGTAGAGAAAATTGAAATGAAATTAAAAAACGACGAACTTATGGAACGGATTATGAAAATTATAAACAAAAACATTGCCAATACGGACTTGGATGTAGATTTCCTGGCAAAGGAAGTCGGCGTCAGTCGCGTGCATCTTCACCGGAAACTCAAAGAAATGACCGGACTGCCGGCGGCTACTTTTATACGGAATATCCGAATGCAACAGGCTGCATTACTTTTGCGTAACAATCAGCAGGATATTGCGCAGGTAGGTTATGCTGTAGGCTACGAAAATCAAGCAAGTTTCACTACTGTATTTAAAAAACAGTTTGGCGTTGCTCCTTCAAAGTACGCCGAATTTTTCCACAATCAAGATACATCGGAAACATAATCGGATTCTACTCAAACATATCCAGATAATTTTTTAAATACAACCTGTTTTCTGCCGTTTGGAAGAAGAAAAGAGCGGAGGGGATATGGCAAAAATGGTCTGAATGTGTATTTGTGTGAATGTGTTTGCCATTTCAGATAAATTTTGATTATATATTTGGTTACAAATTGGTTGCATTCCTACGGAATGCGGGGGTGTGTGGGGAGATTGCGTTTCTACCGATAGACGCATTCCTAACGGAATGCGGGCTTTCGTGTAAATTGTTGTTCTATCCATAAATGTGTTTTTTAACGGAATGTCGGTTTTCCCCAATTTTGCAAGCCCCATTAACATTACAAAATGATTTTCAATGGAATGCGGAATTATGCTAATTTGCAACATTGACCTTTTAATAACATGAAATTTTTGCGTGGCGTGCATCTCGTAGAGATGCATCGCTCGGTAGAAAAAGACGCCCCCCTCTTCCGGCATTCCGTAGGAATGCAACCTGTTTTCTGCCGTTTGGAAGAAGAAAAGAGCGGAGGGGAGGGGATGGGGAGAAAACCCTTGTGGGGTTCCAAATCGGGCATTCAGGGAAAGACACTTCAAAGTACGCCGAATTTTTCCACAATCAAGATACATCGGAAACATAATCGGATTCTACTCAAACATATCCAGATAATTTTTTAAATCTTCCAACAGAATCGGATAATACTGTTCGTTGGCGAGGTTTTTCATCAGTTTTATCAATTCTTTACCTTTAGCAATGTTGTCAGGATCGAAATAATGATTTTTGTGCAAAGTGTTGCAAATATTGACCCGGAGGAAATCGAGTAATCGCAATTCATCGCTGCTGTTGGCGTTGATTTTATTTACGTCCTGCAATGCGCTTATAAGGAGCTGTTTATATTCATCAAAAGAGAGATTAAGATTGTTTTTGACGGTCAATTTATTGACAATAAAAAGGGAAGTCAGATAATTGTCCAGACTCAGCAGTCTCTCCGACGGGAAACCGGGGACAAAGTAAATGTCTCTTTTAAATTTGTTTTTTTGCAGTATGCTCAATAACAGGAGGTCGTTACGCACTAAAAATGAATATGTTCTGTAGTATGACGGTTTCAGCGTCCACGAGAAATTATTAATGCTCACTGTTCTGTCGGTCCACAGGCGAACGCCAACAGTATCAAGCGCCTCGGCGGGCATGTCAAATTCAACTGTTTTGCGGGCAGCAAGAAACGGTGGATACCATTGGGATGCTAAAAGGAAAACATCAACTACGGCAACATCAGTGCGATAATTTTCAACTGTTTGCAGATACTGTATGGGCATGGTAAAACGATCTCCCGCAGAAATGAGTATGGCATTTTTATTGCATCTGTCCAGTATTTTCCTGTTCAACGAGAGTGTAAAATCGTTGAATCCACCCCGTTGCTTTCCTTCGTAAAGCGCCATCAGCGCAGAATCGGGCTGCGATTTATACAGGTAATTCATTGCCAGCGAAGCCCATTCCGATGACAGTTTGGAATACGGGTCGAGCAGAATCATTTCGCCGGTATAGCGTGGCGAAAGTTGATTGACCTTCTCAAACTGTTCGCTGGTTTTCACCGTCAAATTCCAACTCATATCCACGATGTTTTCGCCGTCTCTGGAATTGATTCTGCTATAAGCGTAACCTAAAAAGTATCGTGTTTCGGCGTCGCGCGGACGCAGCAACACTGCCTGTTCGAGCAAGCTCGCTGCCCTGTAATAATCCGCATCTTCATTGAAAAATTCCAGTTTAGCGCTGTCAAGCAATGTTTGAAAATCGCTGTTTTGAGCATATACCGTATAAGGAATGGTCAAAATCATTAAAAATATAATCTTTTTCTTCATTGTACTTCTGTAAATAATACCGCAAAAATACAACTTTTTGTTCGAATTGTGATTTTTTTGATTTATTACACGCTTCCGGACTGATAGATAGAACAATACGACAATTTGAAGATGCACCTTTGACGATTGCAGATTCATAAACACTCAAAAACATCAAAAATCTTACGAATCACAACCAAAAATCCCTCAAAAATCCGATCTGTAAAAAAAAATTTTCATCTTATAATTTATTGATATACATTACATCATAAAAAAAAATTATATTGCAATCAAAAAAAGTTTGTTTTTTAATAAAAAATTTTTACTACTTTTGTTTTTATTAATATGAAAAGATAAAAAATAAAAATTTGACATGAAACGTTTTTGCAAAAATAATTTATCAACAGAAGTAGTTTTTAACTGCTTCGGCGCAATTTTTGCAGAGAATGATTCACAGTTCCGGAAAGTCATACAGAGCGGCTGTAAGGTTGTACAGCGCGGCTGTAAGGTCGTACAGCGCGGCTGTAAGGTCGTACAGCGCGGCTGTAAGGTTGTACAGCGCGGCTGTAAGGTTGTACAGCGCGGCTGTAAGGTTGTACAGCGCGGCTGTAAGGTTGTACAGAGCGGCTGGAAGGTTGTACAGCGCGGCTGGAAGGTTGTACAGCGCGGCTGTAAGGTCGTACAGCGCGGCTGTAAGGTTGTACAGAGCGGCTGTAAGGTTGTACAGAGCGGCTGTAAGGTTGTACAGAGCGGCTGTAAGGTTGTACAGAGCGGCTGGAAGATTGTACAGAGCGCCACGTCTGTACAATACAGCATGAAAAAAAAATCATATTTATTTTATGATATTATATTAAATATTAACTTTTTAAATTATTTTAGTTATGGGAATGTCACATATACCAAGGTCGGATAGCAAATTTTTCTTATGGTCGAAAAGCGCCTATCCGTATGCAACATCGCAATCAAACATTACGCGATGGAAATTACCGTCTGACGCTGTAACGCCGGAACTCGAAGCAGCGTACAACGACTGGATAACAAAGTATCCTGTCGCCATTAACGTGGAAACGAGGACAGCGGCAAGTATCACGGCGAAATCAGAGGCACGGCATGTGTTTGAGCCGGATTTCCGAAAGTATCTCAAAGCCTACGTGATGTACAATCCGAATGTTAACGACGAAGACAGAAGGAACTTGCAACTCGCAATTCCCGACACTACGCAAACGACTGTCGGACCGCCGACGGACGCCCCTACACTCGAAATCGATTTTTCGAAAAGACAAAAACATTCGGTAATCGTGAAGAACCTCGATGGAAAACGCTCGAAACCCGCTAACGCACACGGATACGAAGTGTGGCAAAAAATCGGCGGTGAAAGACCTTTGATCGACGACGAGTTCAAATATGCCGGATTTTCGACAAAATCGCCTTTCCAGATTCAATATCCGCTGGCAAACGTCGGAGCTATCGTATGGTACAGAGGCAGATGGGTCAATTCTAAAAACGAACCCGGTCCATGGAGTGAAATTGTGTATGCAATAATCGGATAATTTTTTAAAAACCATCTAAGAATGAACCTGTGTCTGTCATATAATTCACAACTGAATCAAGTATTTACTTGGTTTAGCATGATTTTTGTACACACACACACACACACACACATCGCGCGGGAATATAACTGTAATATTCCATATTACCAAATGCCGCAATACTGTTTTACAGCAGTATTGCGGTTTTTTTATGAAAATAAAATAACTATAAATCTTTAAATATTGATGAACAATGAACGTTAAATTTATTCTAAGAAAAAGCGATACATGGCGAAAAATATTATGTATGCTGTGTATTTCATGTTGCTGCTCTTTTGCCTTTGCACAGACGAGGGTGAGCGGCAAGGTTGTTGACGCCGGCGGTATATCCGTTATCGGCGCCAGCGTAAGTGAAAAAGGTACCACTAATGGCGTTGTTACCGACAGCGAAGGTAACTTCAGCATTAGTGTGCAGGGTAGCGCTGCTGTGTTGCAGATATCCTACGTGGGATATGTGACGCAGGAGGTTACGGTGGGCAATCAGACGGTGATAAACGTCACGTTGCTCGACGATACGCAAGCCCTGGATGAGGTAGTTGTGGTCGGTTACGGAACACAGAAGAAGGTGAACTTGTCGGGCGCAGTGTCCACAATATCATCGAAGGGGCTTGAAAACCGTCCCGTGACCAACGCTAACCTCGCTCTACAGGGACTGGCGCCCGGTATGAACATCCGGATGTCGGACAGTCACGCGACCAATGCGCCGGATATCAATATCCGCGGTTTTACCTCCATCAACGGCGGTAGCGCGTTTATTCTGGTGGACAATGTGCCGGTTACTCCGCAGGAACTGTCGCGTATCAATCCCTCGGATATCGAAAGCGCTACGGTGTTGAAAGATGCGGCTTCGGCGGCTATTTACGGAGCACGCGCCGCTTTCGGCGTAGTGTTGATTACTACAAAACAGGCAAAAACCGAAAAGCTGTCGATAGATTTCGACGCTAACTACGGACTTCGGTCGTTTATTGATTTCCCGGACTTTTCGGACAATATTGCCGAGTTTATGAAGATGGTACGCGTTTTTGCCAATGATCCCGGACGGTTTACCGATGCTCAGATAGAATATGCCGAAAGGCGTATGAAAGACCGTTCGCTGCCCGAAACGCTGTATCCGGAAGAAGCGTTGAATCCGAGAAATAAAGCAAATGGAGACTGGGAACATTACGCCATCTCAAAATGGGAGGATATACTGCTGAAAGACTATTCGCCGGTGCAGACCTACAACGTGCGGATAGCGCAAAAAGGCGAAAGACTATCGTATGCCTTGAGCGGCGGACTTTACACGCAGGATGGCATGATGAAAAGCACCAACGACGTACTTACCCGTTACAATTTCCGCGGCAACGGCGCTTACAAAATGACTAAATGGTGGGACGTTGGCTCCAATATCACATTTACGCACCGCACTTTCGACCGTCCGAGGATACTTGACGATTCGTGGAATTTCTATCGCGTTGTGCAGGAAGACCCCATTTGGCCTCTATTTACGCCGGAAGGTTATTATGCCGGAGATAGAGGCTGGGCAGGAAGGATATACGGCGGCGGACAAAAATCGACGATTTTGAACGAGACACAGGTGTCGTTTAATACAACCATCAAACTGTTTAAGGATGTATGGACGGTGAAAGCCGACGCTAATTTCAGGTTTAACAACGAACGTTCCAATACGGAAAATCTGGCTGCTGTTGAGTGTTCAACAGGACCCGGTAAGAAACAAGTTGGAAGTCCTTCCGCCAGTATAGATAACGGCGCCGAATTTTACAGCGTATATAACATCTATACAGATTTTAATAAGACCTTTGCAGATAAACATTTTGTGCATGCAATGGTGGGATTCAACCAGGAATACTATCACGGCGAAAGTTCGTATCTTGGAGTATCTAATCTGCTGACTAACTCATTGCCGTCAATACAACTGTCGGGTCCCTCATCGGTAATTTCGAAGGGACACAGTGTCAACACGCTCGCTTTGAGAGGCGTCTTTGCGCGGTTGAACTATATCTTCGCCGACAAGTATATCTTTGAGTTGAACGGCAGATACGACGGCACTTCCCGATACAGTAAAGACAACCGTTTCGGATTCTTCCCCTCCGGCTCGGTGGCATGGAACCTGTCGAAAGAAGCGTTTATGGAAAACATTAACGAGTCATTGCACATCAGTCATCTGAAACTCCGTGGCTCGTACGGTACGCTGGGTAATCAAAGTATAGGTGATTATTATCCTTATATCCCCACAATGGGAACCATCTCTAATATCACTCCGCTTATCAACAACGCTCAACCGCTGGCTATCACGCAACCCGGCGTAGTTTCGGGCGACCTTACATGGGAAATAGTTCGTACTGTAAACGGCGGTATCGACCTCAACCTGTTTGATAACCGTTTTGATCTGAGTTTCGACAAATATGTCCGTTACACCGAAGGCATGCTGACCAAAAGTAAAACTTTACCGTCTGTTTTCGGAGCCGGAGAACCTCGTGCCAACGCCGCCGACCTCAAAACGCAAGGCTGGGATTTGAGCGTAGGATGGCGCGACAAGTTCGAACTTGCCGATTCGCCATTCTCATATTACGTGCGTCTGATGTTGTCCGACAGCCGGAGTTATATCACCCAATATGACAATCCCGACAAGATTCTTTCGGATTATTACGTAGGACAGGAAATCGGTGAAATCTGGGGATACGAAACGCTGGGCTATTTTGCTTCGGACGCAGAAGCCGCCGGATGGGCTGACCAGTCGTCAGTCGGCAACGGCAGAGCGTTCCTCGCCGGAGACCTGAAGTTTAAAAACCTCAACAACGATAACTTCATCAATCAGGGAAGCAACACGGTGAACGACCCGGGCGACCGGAAAATCATCGGTAACAACAGTTACCGTCTGCCCTATTCCATTGATTTGGGCGCCGAATGGAAAGGCTTCGACCTGCGTATATTTCTGCAGGGCATTGGCAAACGGCAGGCATATCCGCCTGCATCTCATAACGGTGAATTTTTCTGGGGACAGTTCAATACGCCATGGTCAGGCATGTTGGAAAAGAACCTTGACAACTGGGATTATAGAGGCGACGCCGGATATTATCCCCGTATGAAACCGGATGTTGCGAACAACGGCGAACTGGCAAAGGTGCAAACCAAATACTTGCAGGACGCTTCTTTCCTGCGGGTGAAAAATCTGACAGTAGGTTATACTCTCCCCGAACGGCTGACCGGTAAATGGCATATCAACAGGCTGCGCGTGTATCTGACCGGCGAAAACCTGTTTACTTTCCACCATATCGAAGTACAGGGCAACGACCCCGAAAGATTCGACAATGTCTATTATCCATTTATGAAAGTGGTATCTTTAGGAATAAATCTTAATTTTTAATGTTTAAAAAAGAAAAGATATGAAAACAGTTAAATTATATTTCAACATATTTTTATGTATGGTCGGCTTGGGGCTAACGTCGTGCAACGATGATTTCATGGAGCAGATACCCGAGACCTCCATCACGGTGGCAGGATTTTTCAAGTCCACCGACGATTTGCAGACTTATGTCAACGGATTGTACAACGATGGCAATCTGTACCAGAGAGGATGGTGGAACGACCATCAATCCGA
>JAISXV010000039.1 GCA_031270335.1 Prevotellaceae bacterium
GTAAGTTTATTAACTTGATAATGATTATTTTATGGCAGTAAAAATTAGATTAGCCAGACACGGAAAAAAAGGTTATCCGTTTTATCACATTATTGTAGCGAACAGCAGGTCGCCGAGAGATGGTCGTTTTATTGAAAAATTAGGGACATATAACCCTAACACCAATCCTGCAACAATAGAATTGAAATCAGACAGAGCTTTGTACTGGTTGGGAGTTGGCGCTTTGCCGACAGACACTTGTCGTCTAATCCTTTCGTACAAAGGCATTTTGCTGAAAAAACACCTTCTCGAAGGCATTAAAAAAGGAGCTTTGACGCAGGAAACAGCCGACGCAAAGTTCGATGCATGGTTCGCCGAAAAAGAGACGAAAGTGCAAGCCAAAAAGATTGGTTTGGAACAAAATGCGCGCAAAGAACAAACCGCACGCATCGAATCCGAAAGCAAAGTGAGAGAAGCGAAAGAAGCCGAAATCGCTAAAAAACGACTGGCAGAACTCGCAGCTCAAGCCGAATCGGAATCTGAATCGTCCGAACCCGAAACCGAAGCAGAAGACGTTGAAAGTCCGGAATCTGCAGAATCTTAAGAATTTGGCAACCGAAGTACAATGCTTGTTGGCGAGGTATTGAAGACTTTTGGGACAGATGGCGGAATGATTGTGAAAATCGACGAATCTGTGCCGGAAAACGTAGAGGAACCCGTATTTATCCGTTTCGACGGATTATGGGTTCCTTTTTATTTTAAATCGTTTGAACCGCACGGCAAAAAAGTAAAAATCATCTTCGAAAATATGGAATCGGAAGAACTTGCCGGAGAACTTGTGGGTAAAAAAATATTTTCCCAACCGGAAATTTCTTGCGAATCCGGTTCGGAACCGTCCGATTTAGTGGGATTTACCGTTGTCGATTCCAAACTCGGAAAGTTGGGACAAGTCAACGAAGTTTTCGAATATCCCGGAAATCCGTGTATCGAAATCACTGTTAACGGAAAACAAGTTCTAATTCCTTTAAACGGAATTAAAAAATTAGAATACCGTAAAAAACTTATACACACAACAATCCCCGAAGGATTGCTGGAACTTGATTAATCCTCCATTTTCCATTCTCCATTAATAAAGGCGCTGAATATCAACGATGGATCGCTGCGTTTTTCTATGGAATTGCAAATGTCTTCGATTGTGCGCACGACTTTTTTATTGAACACAACTTTCCCGTTTACAATAACTTTCACCGGTTTGTCGAAATCTATCATCGAATCGTTCAAGCCTATTTTCACTGTTTTGTAATCGTTTTTGAGGATTGTAAACGTATTGCCGGCATGTTCGACTATGAGTTGTTTATCTTGTTGTATCTCACTAAGAGTAACCGACAACCAGTAAAATGATTCATGCGGAGTGTCATCTTGCCGCCATACAATCTTTTGAGGGATAGCGTTTCTGCGGAATTTAGCCATCCATGGAACAGCAGCCGTATCTGCCCGATTCATCCAGTGTCCCCGTTCGGGAACGATGTGGGTTTCATGGATATATCCTTTCGGATCTGCTTTGTTCAGGCTATCCATCAATTGCCCGAACCGTACGGCTTCGGCATTACGGTTGTATGCGCTGTCTCTTTCGCCCATCCACAACGAAAATCCTGTGTTACGGAGATTTAGCGGGCTGACGCCTCCGGGATGACCTGCCATCATCGAAGCTGCCGCCCAACGGTCGGCAAGACGCGGCGCCATACGGTAAGCTCCATCGCCGCCGGCAGAATATCCCAGAAGATAAACCTTGTCGGGATTCACATCCATATATGCCACAGCAAGTTGTATGATCCTGTCGAAAAGCGTATCCACATGAGGCTGAAACCACAGATTCCAGTCGTTCACAGCAGCGCGCGGAGCAAGGTAAACTCCTTCATCCGGCTCATACAGACGTATTTGGTTACTCCATTGCCTGTCGTTCACTGCGTCGGAAGTATGTCCGCCTCCATGCATCGAAATGTACAGACTTCGTCCGTCGGCAGGCTTTTCGCCGAATACACGGTAATCGAATTTCATCACATATTTGCCTTCCGTCAAACGTTTTTCCTCCCATTGTTTTCCGTATTTCTCACGGATAAGCTGTTGTTTATGTGAAAAAAGTAATTTTGCGGCTTCCGATGCCTCGACTTGCGACAACGATTTACGTGCAAATTTTTGTCCGGCAATATTTTCGCTGCGAGGTTGAGCCAGCCAAGTTTTTAACTGTTCTATAACACGTTGAGCCATAACAGTTTCAACGCAAAACATCATACATAATAAAGTAATTAAATTCTTCATGTTACATAAATAATTTCTGCAAAAGTAATTATTTTAATTGAATTTGATTTGTCATTTATATTTTTTTCGTACATTTGCATTTCTTTTTGAACGTTAAAGTATATAGAAATGAAATTGTCAAGAGAAATTAAAATAGGTATTTATTTCACTGTTACACTGGGCGCTTTGGTATGGGGAATAAATTTTTTGAAGGGAAAAGATATCTTTAATAAAGTGCAAAAACTTTATGCCGTTTACGATGATATCGAAGGATTGCAAACTACCGCCCAAGTTTCGATAAAAGGTTTGAAAGTAGGAACAGTCAGCAAGATACGTCTCGATCAGGAGACCGAAAAGTTCAAAGTAGAACTCCAGATTAAATCGAATTACAGTATTCCCGATAATTCGGTTGCATATCTTTACAGCTCTGACATTATGGGAAATAAAGCAATAAAAATCAAAATCGGAGACTCCAACGAAATACTGACCGACAATTCCATAATCAAAACCGGAACAGAAGAAGATGCGTTTTCGCTGCTTATGGACGATTTGCCTTCGATAAAAAACAATCTGAACAAGACAATCAACGACGTTGATTCAGCTTTCCGGAGCATCAACAAGTTATTTTCGGACGAAAATGTTGATAACCTGTCGGAAGGTATTAAGCATCTGGCAAATACAATGCAAAATGTTTCCCTGTTGTCGGCGACTCTGAACAAAAGCAAACAAAGTATTGTGTCGTCGCTGGAAAATATTGATTCCATAACATCGAATCTGCGGAACAATTCGGCAAATATCAATCACATCATAAACAATTTCACCGAATTGAGCGATTCGCTGAAAGCTATCCGGCTTGCGGAAATCGTCGATGAACTGAAAACTGTTATAGAAAAGATAAATTCCGGCACCGGAAGCGCCGGTAAACTGATTTACGACGAAACAATATACGATAATCTTGCTAATTCGTTGAACAGTCTTAATGATTTATTATCAGATATTAAAGAGAATCCCAAACGTTATATCAACATATCGGTGTTTGGGAAAAAATCTAAATAGAAAGTATGATTGCAGTAATTTTTGACATGGATGGGGTTTTGGTAGATAACGCCCATTTTCATGAACGCGCTTTTTCCGAATATTTCAGTCAATTCGGGACTAAGCTTACTCCCGAAATGTTCGGCAGAGGAAACGAAGAACTTATGGCTGAACTGTTTCCAAACGAAAGTAAGGAACGGCGCATAGAATTGGCTACCGGAAAGGAAGCATACTATCGCCAAATATATGAGCCGCACATCAAACCTGTCGCCGGTTTGGTCGAGTTGCTCGAAGAGTTGAAAAAAAACGGTATTCTTATTGCAGCAGGGTCTTCGGCGCCTGTCGAAAACATTGATTTTGTGCTGGATAAATTGCAGATACGGAATTATTTTGACGTTGTGGTTATTGCTGCAATGGTGCAAAAGGCAAAACCTGCTCCGGATATCTATTTGAAATCTGCTGAGTTATTGAATGTAAAGCCCGAAAACTGTTTAGTGTTCGAAGACGCTTTGGCGGGAATAGCGGCGGCGCGGTCGGCAGGAATGAAAGTCGCAGGGGTTGCAACTTCACTGCCAAAGGAGCGACTGACCGAAACTGATATGATTATCAATGATTTTACGAAAATAACAATAGATAAGATAAAACAAATCATAGATTAAACTGCAAAATGGAAGAATCGCTGATTTTAAAAGGATTAAGAAATATTCTGGTCGAACGGCTGAAAGAAAAAGGAATAAAAGATGCTAATGTGTTGAATGCTATCGCAAAAGTTCAACGGCATCTGTTTATCCCCAAAGGTTTCGAAAAACAGGCTTATGAAGACCGACCGTTTTCGATAGCCGGTGGACAGACTATATCCCAGCCATTTACGGTTGCTATCCAAACGGAACTTCTGCAAATGCAACGATTCGACAAAATACTCGAAATAGGCACGGGTTCAGGATATCAGGCTGTCATTTTGGCTGAAATGGGCGCTAATGTCCATACCATCGAAAGATTGCAGGAACTGTATCTTGGCGCCCGCCGTATTTTCAGGCAGTTAGGTTATTCGATAAATTCCTATTGGGGCGACGGTTACGAAGGAAAAGAAAGTTTCGCCCCTTTTAAAAAAATACTGATAACGGCGGCTATACCGCAGATTCCTCAAAAATTGTTAGACCAGCTCGCCGTCGGCGGACGTTTGGTCGCTCCTGTCGGCGAAGGTAATACGCAAGTAATGACCATTATCGACAGAATTTCGGAAAACGAATTTAATACTTCACGCTATAACGACTTGTTCCGGTTCGTCCCAATGTTGAAGGGAACATTTTAAATTGTCATTTAACCACAAAATTTTTTTTGGTAATTAAAAATTTATTACTACTTTTACACTTTGAAATTGATATTTATATATATTGGATAAAACAGATTTTTAGGTAAATACGATTTTTTTCGATAAAAATTCAACAAGAATGTAAAAAAAATGTTAATAGTACGACTTATTTTAGTGCATTATAGAGTTAAAATTAAAAAATATAAAAGATATGGGCTACCTGAATTTTGACAAAAGTGAACTGGTGAATCTGGAATATTCACTGTCTATTGAACTGTTAAACACTAACAGAGCAGGAGGATATACAAGTACAACGATTGTAGGATGTAATACCCGCAAATATCACGGCTGGTTTATCTGTCCAATTAAGGAACTGGGCGGCGAAAAACACGTTTTGCTGTCGTCGCTCGACGAAACTATTGTGCAGCACGAACAGGCATTTAACCTCGCAATACACAAGTATCCTAATATTTACGAGCCGAGAGGGCATAAATATATTGTGGATTTTGAATTTGAGCCGACGCCCTCGCTGACATACAGGGTTGGAGGAGTTATCCTGAAAAAAGAACTGATTGTTGTCCATAACGAAGAACAAATCCTTCTCAGATACACGCTTCTTGATGCTCATTCGCCGACTTTGCTGCGACTGAAACCCATGCTCGCTTATCGAAGCATCCACAAGTTGAGCAAAGCCAATCTGTACGCAAACAGCCAGATGAAGTTTATTCCGAACGGTATTGTGTCGAAACTGTATGCCGAATATCCGGCGTTGAATATGCAATTAAGTAAAAATAACGAATTTATCGCCGTACCCGACTGGTATTACAATGTTGAATATCTCGAAGAAAAGAAGCGTGGATATGAGTATCAGGAAGATCTGTTCTCGCCCGGATATTTCGAAATGCCGCTGAAAAAGGGCGAAAGCGTAATATTTTCGGCGTCGCTGAACGAAATCAAACCTTCGTCGCTTACCCGCAAGTTTAACCGCGAAATGACGATTCGTCCGCCAAAAGATTCTTTCCTAAGTTGCCTGCAAAATGCAGCAAACCAGTTTATTATGAAACGTAAACACGGCGCTGAAATCGTGTCGGGATATCACTGGTACGGTTGCCGGAGTCGCGACACATTTCTGTCGTTACCCGGACTGCTGTGCAAGGACGCAGCAACGTATAAGGCGGTACTTGATTCAACGTCAGCCAGATTGAAGGACGGGCTGTTTCCCGACGCCATTGATACGCCCGATTTGGTTTACAACGCCGTCGATACGCCGCTCTGGTATTTCTGGGCGTTGCAGAAGTACGAAAGTATTACAGATGACACCGATACAATCTGGAAACGGTATGGCGAAAAAATGAAAAGCATCCTCGCAGCCTATCGCAACGGCATCAACGAAGGAATCCTGATGCACGAAAACGGACTGATTTGGGCAGAAGAACGCGGGACTCCAAAAACCTGGATGAACGCTCTGGTCAATAATATACCGGTCACGCCGCGATACGGATATACCGTAGAAGTCAATGCTTTATGGTATAATGCAATATGCTACGCTCTGGAGCTTGCGCAAAAATATGAGGATAACGATTTTGTGAAAGAATGGGAAGATATTCCGGCATTAATTGAAGATAATTATATGAAAGTATTCTGGATGCCTGAAAAGAACCATCTGGCTGATTATGTCGGTGTTGACGGGCAAAATCAGAGGATACGTCCGAACGAAATCATCGCGACCTCGTTGCCTTACAGTCCCATCAACGACGAGGCTAAGGAAAATGTGCTGAAAGCCATTGAATATGATTTGTTAACGCCGAAGGGAATCCGGACGCTGTCGCCGAAAAATCCTGTTTACAAAGGCAGATACGAAGGTACGGCAAACGAGCGTGATTCGGCGTTTCATCAAGGCACCGTATGGGTATGGTTACTTGCGCATTATGTCGAAGCAAAGTTCAATCTTCACGGGAAGTCGTTTATTACCGAAGCCAAACGTATAATGTCTAATTTTGAGCAGGATATGACAGCACGATGTATCTGCGGCATTCCCGAAATGTACACCGGCGACCCTCCACACGAACCTTGCGGCGCAATATCGCAAGCATGGAGCGTGGCGGCGGTTCTGTTCATTGCTCATTTGATTGAGTTGTACGAAAAGTCTGTAAAAAAGAAATTAAAAAAATAGTGCTAATTATTAGATAATTATAAAGATGAAAAGGACAATATGCTTTTATTTTCAGGTACATCAGCCCTT
>JAISXV010000090.1 GCA_031270335.1 Prevotellaceae bacterium
TTTCAGAACTGTAGCATCCGTAGCATATACCGGATAATTTGCCTTTACATTTTGCAGATATGCCAGATTAGCCTGTTCGGACGAGCCGGATAACATTATGAAATTGACATTGTTATTCGCTGAATATTCGTAAAGTTGATTCAAAACGTCCGAGTTTTTAAGTTTTGCATGACCGATGTCGGCAGAAGTAATAAATATCAAATATCCGCCCTGCGCAAAGATGTCTTCGTGAATAGATTCTCTTGTTTCCAAAGAAGTTATCGAAAAATCTTTTGTCGGAGGATCATATCCTTTCTTCAACAGTTTCGGTGCCGGAGTATCCACATACTTCCATGTCGTATCGGGAAGATTGTCGAGTGTGAAAATCTCTTTTTTTCCGTCTTTTTCGTAGATGAATGTACTCGGTTCGTAAACATCAGCCGGAGCGTCTTCGGGGATAATCATTCCTTCGGGAATATTGGCGCCCGCCCTGTATGCCATAAAATCAATGAACGGCAAATGCATGTATGTGTAAATCGGAATCCCCGACGAAACAATAAATAAAGATATGGCGATAATCCATTCTTTTTTATTGTCAAATATTTGCCGGTAATTTTTTCGTTCAACGAAAGCATATATGACAAACGGCATTATAATCAGATTCTTGTAGAATGTTTGCCAGTTGGTCAATTTTATGGCGTCGCCGAAACAGCCGCAATCCTGAACGGCGTCGGTTATCGCCAAAACCAAAGTCAAACCGGTCATGAACGTCATGAACAGTGTTGCTCCCAGTGACGCAAGTTTCATTCTCAACCCGAAAAGGAAACATAATCCTATTATCAGCTCAACAGCAGCGAGCAAAATCCCGAAAAACAAGGCTCCCGGCTCTAATACCGACATCCCGAACGCCTCGAAATATTCGCCGAATTTGATCTCCGAACCAATGGGATCTATCGCTTTGACATATCCTGAAAATATGAATAACAGCCCGATAGCTATTCTTGTAACTGTTCTAAATATGCATCTTAATCTCATAATATTAATCATTTTAATACTGTTTTCAGGGCGTAAAAGTAATAATAATTTATTATTTCTTAAAAAAAGAATCATCGTTGATGAACAACCCAAGTTGTTTAAAAGCTTTCTTAACGTTTTGATGCCTTTTGTGACAGGACAATACATCATCAGTCTTGAATATTTGCAGGCGGAACAGGTATCTGACAATCCGGCAAAGAAAGATTCGATTGTAGATGTACGCTGTAAAGACAATTTATAGTCAAATTGCGCAGTAACGTATTAATGAAAGAAATATATTACCGATAAAGTAAACACATTGCTTTTGAGGCCGAACTCTTTTATTCGTTCGCTCAGATTTTGTAACCCCCAGTTGTAACGTCCTTCGATTTGAAATTTCCAGATTTCGACTCCACCGCCTAATCCTATTCCCCAGTCGAAACGTTTGATGTTGTCCCTAATACTTTGGAATCCCTTAAAATTCACGGCATATCCGAAATAAGGACCAACCAGTATCACAGGTTTGATGAGAGGTATGGGCAAAGGCTGCCAACGAAGATTTACCGGAACAGTAAAATATCCGATTGAATTGTCATCTCCCTTATTTACAGAGTATAACAATTCGGGTTGAACACCTAATCCAATCAGCGGAATTTTAAATTGAGAAGCCAAACCAATTTGCCCTGCTGCTCCGTCTGACTGCAAAATTTGTTCTTTCGAGTTAAATTTGCTGAAATTTACACCGGCTTTAACGCCAAAACGCAATTGTGCCTGTATATTTACAACAAGCAATACTGCAACTGAAATCAATAATATTCTTTTCATAAACCTGTTTTTATACTTCATACAATAAAAATTTTTGCAAAGGTATAAATAAAAATCGGCAACAATAAAAAATTTGCGATAAGGAGATATATTTTTAGAAAAAAAAGGCTCTGTAAATTGCTATAAATTTGACTGTTATAAATTACGGGAAAAATATTAAAAAAAATTTAAAATACGATTAAACCTTTTTACGGGAAAGGCATCTTATATACAAATTGGTTTTTTCATAGGTTTAAGTTAGGTTATGAGAGACAGGACACCCAAATCCTGCCTCTCTTTTTTTTACCTGTATATCTGTCTTTTAATACATAAATATTGTTAATCCAGTAAAATGTTATACCTTTGCCGGACAAATTACAATATCAATGTCTATGGAAAGAAAGTGGATAATGAAGCAAAAGGGCAACCCTACGGATGTACAGCGTATGGCAAATGAATTGTCAATCGACACAGTATTAGCGAATTTACTTGTACAGCGAGGCGTATATACCTTTCAGGACGCTCATGCCTTTTTTCGTCCGAAACTGGAAAATCTTCACGACCCTTTTCTGATGAAAGATATGGACGTTGCCGTAAACAGAATCAACAACGCAATCAAGGAGAACGAAAAAATCATGGTTTACGGTGATTACGACGTTGATGGAACGACGGCGGTGTCGCTGGTATATTTGTTTTTGAGGAAATATTATAAAAATGTATTCTTCTATATTCCAGACAGATACAGCGAAGGTTACGGGATATCGTACAAAAGCATAGACCATGCAAAAGAAAAGGGCGTTTCGCTCATCATCGCCCTGGACTGCGGAATAAAGGCTAACGACAAGATTTCGTACGCCGTGGCAGCCGATATCGACTTCATTATCTGCGATCACCATTTGCCGGGCGATAAAATCCCCGACGCTGTGGCTGTCCTCGATCCAAAACGTAGCAACTGCAATTATCCTTTTTCGGAATTGTCGGGTTGCGGCGTGGGATTCAAGATGTTGCAAGCATTTTGTCTGGTTAATAACATTTCCTGTTCCGAACTTTATCCTTATCTTGATTTGCTGGCGGTGAGCATTGCCTCGGATATCGTCCCCGTAACCGGCGAAAACCGTATTCTTGCGTTTTACGGAATGAAACAGTTGAACGACAATCCGCGCAGAGGACTTCGGTCGATACTGAAAATTTCGGGACTCGAAGGTCAGCGGATAACTATCGACGATGTAGTGTTCAAAATCGGTCCGCGGATTAATGCGGCGGGCAGGATGAAATCGGGTAAAGCGGCTGTGGAACTGCTTACTTCCGATTCGGATAAAACAGCCGACGAGTTTAGCGAGGCAATCAATACTAATAACAACGACCGGAAATCTGTTGACCGCCAAATCACTCTGGAAGCTACACACATGCTCGAAAAGAGCGGCGAAGGAATTGCCGGAAAAGCAACCGTCGTCTATAATCCGATGTGGCACAAAGGCGTAATAGGCATCGTCGCTTCACGGTTGATAGAATTGTACTATAAACCGACTATCGTGCTGACCGATTCGAACAACGGATATATCACCGGCTCGGCGCGCAGTATCCCCGGATTCGATTTGTATCAGGCAATTGAAAACTGCTCCGACCTGCTCGAAAATTTCGGCGGACATACGTACGCCGCAGGTTTGACGTTGAAAAAGTCTAATCTGGAGCGTTTTAAAGAACGGTTCGAACAAATCGCCGAAGAAATTGTTACGGATGACATGATGATTCCACGTACAGAAATCGACGATTATTTGGATTTCAAACAGATAACGCCAAAATTTTTCCGTATCCTGAAACAGTTCCAGCCTTTTGGTCCGGGAAATCTTTCTCCTGTCTTTATTACTAAAAACGTGTACGACAACGGTAATGGCTGTGTCGTGGGACAGGACGGCGACCATCTACGTTTGGAGTTGATTCAGGAAAATGAACCGTATCGGCATATTCCGGCTATAGCGTTCAATCAATCGGAACATTTCGAGCATCTTAACGGAGGAAATCCTGCCGATGTCTGTTATTCGATAGCCGAAAATTATTATCGCGGAATCGCAAATATACAATTGCACATTAAGGATATAAAAGAAAAAGAAATTATTCCATAATACGTTTTTGAATTGTTTAGAATAAAGAAATATTGTTGCATTGCGTTTTTGTTTGCCGGTTTTTCGACAAATGCTCAAGACCCGTATCTGTCGATAAAACAGGCTATGCCACTGTTTTTTAACCCCGCATACGCAGGTAACGAATATTATACCCGTGCAACATTGAATTACCGGAATCATTATCCGGCGTCAGGTACAAGTTTTGCTACCTACAGCGCTTCGTTCGATACGTATATCGACCGGTATAACAGCGGAATAGGCATCGCCCTGATGAGCGACCAGCTCGGAAGCAAATCGTACTCTTATACTTCGGCGGGACTGGTCTATTCGTACAAGATAGCCGTCGGACAATCGAACTTTATCAAAGCCGGATTGATGGCAAATTTGTATTACGGAACCAACAACCCTAACGATTTGACGTTTCCGGACATGATTAATCCCGACGGAACAGTCAATCCGAACGAATATACTTACGAAAGACTGTCGGAGTTCGGCGTCGATTTCGGATTCGGCGGACTGTTTAATTCCGACTATTTCGAAGCCGGAGCAGCCGTGTATCATCTTGGAAAAGAAGACAAATACGTTTACTGGTCGCGACCTTTGCGTATCTACGCTCATGCCGAATGGAAAATACCGATTCTTAGCAGCGCTAAATACGTGCCGACAAGAGGATTAACCCGTTATCTGGAAAACTCGACGCTTAAACCGAATGTCTTTTTCATTCGTCAGGCTGAGGTGACGCTGTTCGGAGTGGGAGCGCTTTATCATTTCCTGAATTTCAACGTCGGACTGTACGGTCGCCAGAATTTCAGATTTAACGCATTCACAACTTCGTTCCACATAGGATATATGTCCGATATAATGGACGTTCATTATATTTTCGACCTCGGTTTCACAGGTAAAAATTTCAGGGGACTCGCTACGTCTTCCCACGAAGTCGGGCTGGTGTTTAAATTCGCAACAGGAAAAGACGATTAGGATTTTTGGATTAACGGATTAATCAGGATTCCTTAGGACGCAATAATCCTGTCCATTCACAAAATCATCATTGCTATTGCTGCGCATGCTTCCGCATCCGCCAAAGCATGATGATGACTCGTTAAGTCAAAACCACAACGCGCCGCAACGGTATGCAACTGATGATTAGGTAAAGTTTTTCCAAACATGCGGCGCGAAGCACGGCAGGTACAGTAAAACTCATAATCGGGATAATCCATTTGATATACGCGATGTACAGCCCGCAGACAACCTTTGTCGAAAGAGCTGTTGTGCGCCACAAGAGGCAAACCGGCAATTTTGGCGGCAATTTCTGTCCAGACGTACGGAAAAACCGGCTCGTTTTTGGTATCGGCAACAGTCAAACCGTGTACCTGTGTGTTCCAATACGAATACCATTCCGGTTCGGGACGGATAAGACGGTAAATCTTTTCCTCAATTTGCCCGCCCCGTACAATCACAACGCCAGCGCTGCAAATACTCGACCGGTAGTAATTAGCTGTTTCAAAATCTATTGCTGCAAAATCTGTCATATTATGTTTTCTATTATTCGTTACTGTTTTAAAGAACGCTTGCATCAAAATGCGAGTGCAAAGATAAGATAATACTGCGTCAAAATATGACAGAGATTCAAAAAAAGTTAATATTTGTCCGCAAATTACACGAATTAACGCGAATTTTTTAGACTATAACGCAGATTGACAAGGTCATGAAACCTCCCTTCTAAATTTTTTACAAAGGTACGACCTGCTGCGTCAAAATACAACACAGTCTCAAAAATGAAAAAATTAACAGTAAATTTTGTTTTTTAAAACAAAAAAATAAGTATCATGTTATTTATTTAAATTTTTTGATTATTTTTGTGCAATATTATTAGTTAGAAATATGAAGACATTAATGTTCGGTTGGGAGTTTCCTCCACACATTTCAGGAGGTTTAGGGACAGCATCTTACGGGTTAACAAAAGGTCTTGCAAAATCCGGAGTTGAGATTTTATTTGTCATGCCGAAAGCATCGGGCGACGAAGATTCGAGTATAGGACGCATCATAAATGCCAGCGATGTGGCGTCTAAAGTGGATGTTTTTTCGGAAAAATATTGGACAAACGTAAATTTTTTGCCGATATCTTCGAGTCTTATTCCATATTTGGGTTTCGAAGATTACGAACAGTTGCGGGAAGAGAGTTTACATAAACACACTTCCGTTTCGCATTTGGGCGAAAAGTACACATTTTCGGGGAAATACGGAGTAAACTTAATGGAAGAAGTAGCACGTTACGCCATGGTTGCAGCGACAATCGCTAAAGAAAATGAGTTTGACATTATCCATGCCCACGACTGGTTGACGTATTTAGCCGGTATTGTTGCAAAAAAGATATCCGGCAAACCCCTTGTCATACATGTACATGCCACGGAATTTGACCGTAGCGGCGAATCGGTCAATCAGGCAGTGTACGATATGGAACGTCTCGGCATGGAAGAAGCCGACGCCGTAATGACAGTAAGCAATCTGACCCGTAACATTGTGATAACGAAGTATAACATACCTGAATCGAAAGTGTTTACCGTTCACAATGCCGTAGATTTTTCGGAACAAACGACGTCCAAAATCGACCGCAATATTGACGAGAAGATTGTTACTTTTCTGGGGCGCATAACGTTTCAGAAAGGACCCGAATATTTCATCGAAGCGGCAAACAAAGTTTCCAAACGTATCCCCAATGTACGTTTTGTCATGGCGGGCAGCGGCGATATGATGCACAGGATGGTCAAACGTGTTGCGAAGTTGAATCTTGGGAGTCGGTTTCATTTCACAGGGTTTCTCAAAAGCGACGACGTCAACAAAATGTATTCATACAGCGATGTTTATGTGATGCCATCGGTTTCGGAGCCTTTTGGTATTTCGCCGCTGGAAGCGATGCGTTCGGGAGTTCCCGTGATTATTTCGAATCAATCTGGCGTATCGGAAGTGTTGAAACATGCGCTGAAAGTGAATTTTTGGGACGTTGATGCACTTGCCGATTCCATCTACGCGCTTCTAACCTACAAAGGTCTTAACAGCATGATAACAAAATATGGATTCGAAGAAGTAAATTCTTTTAGTTGGGACGGCGTTGCCCGGCTTGTAAAAAAAATATATTCCAACACTCTGGAACAATGTAAATTATAGATCGCAAAATTCTCTGATAACAGATTTTTTGAATAAAAATTTGCATATATAAGAAAATTGTAGTACTTTTGTGCCGTCAAATCGCGGGGTGGAGCAGTTGGTAGCTCGTTGGGCTCATAACCCAAAGGTCGCAGGTTCGAGTCCTGCCTCCGCTACTCAGAATAGAAAAGCCAGTAAATAATGGAAAAATTATTTTTGCATAAGCTTGTAATGGCTGTGCTGTTAATATTTTTAGTGACGGGCGTTATTGCTCAGGACGCCTTTAAACGGGCAAAAGCTGATGATTTTATTATTTTCCCATGGGGTAATGTGCCGACGCCCGATTTTGTTGCCGGCGTATATGGCGATATGTCTTCGCCCGCCGACCTGATGAACGACTTGTTCGATTGCGGTTACAACGCTACAGGTTTTATTCCGGCAAAGTACGTTCCGGCAGCGATTAACAGCCATCTTGCAGTGATTTTGTACGACGCGCGTGTTGCCTCGTGTCCGGAAGTTACACCGCAGGAAGCGGAAAAAACTGTTAAAGCGGTTCTGGACGAAATCGAATCGCCGGAACTGCGTAAATCCGTCTATTCGATGTACATCAAGGACGAGCCGAATGCTTCGCTGTTTCCACGACTGAATCTCTGGGCTAACGCTATCCGTAAACAGGGAATATTACCTTATATCAACCTGTTTCCCAATTACGCTTCCAACGGTCAGTTGGGGTCGGAAGGTTACGAGGCGCATTTGGACGCTTTTGTGAAGACGTGCAAGGCGCAATATGTGTCGTACGACAATTATTCGCTTTTCGACGACGACAGGTTTGACGAAAACCGATTTTACAGTAATCTCGAAACAGTGCGGAAAAAATCGTTGCAATACGGTATCCCGTTTTGGAACGTTATTCTCGGTAATGCACATTTCCATTACATCGAACCCTCGCCGGCAACACTGGGCGTACAGGTTTATTCTACGCTTGCTTATGGCGGTAAAGGGATAGGATATTTCACGCATTACGCTCCCGAAATCGGTAACTATCGGCTTGCGCCAATCGACCAGTTCGGTCACAGAACAAAGACATGGGAAATGATTCGCAATGTCAATTTGCAGATTCACTCTCTGGCTCCGATATATTGTACTCTGAAAAGCGTCAATGTGTTTCATACGGGCGATGTGCCGGAAAATGCACAGGGAATCGAATCGGCAGTGCATCTCAAGTCTATCAGCGAAGGTAAATTGCTTGTCGGCGAGTTTGTCGATCCTGCCGGAAATCCGTATTTGTTCGTTGTCAATAAAGACATCCAAAACTCCGTACAGTTGAAGGTTTCATTTAAGAAGGAAGGCAAAATTGTACTTGTCAGTCCTTATAATAGAGGCAAAGTACAGTTTGCAGGCGAACAGGACTGGCTTGCTCCGGGCGCAGGAGCCTTGTTTACAGTGGAATAAAAATGTAAAAACTTTTTTTTTATAATTTTCGAACAAATTCATATCTTTGCATTTTAAAATATTAATTTTTCAAGATATGAAACACACATTTTTAAGCACATCCATTCTGACAATTGTCCTCATGCTGTTGACATTGGGATGTAATGACAAATTGGCGGACGAGTTCGCCAACCCTCCTGCCGACCAGCGTGTAGGCTGCTACTGGTACTGGATCGACAATACAATTACAAAAGAAGGCGTGATTGCCGACCTTCAAGCTATGAAAAAAGCCGGAATCACGCTCGCTTACATCGGATTGACCGGCGGCGGAAAGGAAGTAAAATTCATGTCCGAACAATGGTGGGAACTCATTCACACAGCGCTGAAAACCGCTACTGACCTCGATATCGAAATCGGACTGTTCAACAGTCCCGGCTGGTCGCAGTCAGGCGGTCCGTGGATTAAACCCTCGCAGTCGATGCGTTATCTTACATCGGCTCAGCGCATGGTTACAGGACCAAAAAAGATTTCGGAGAAACTTGCGATTTCCAGCGAGCAAATTCCCAACATCAAAGCGCTGGTTGGGGGCGAAGAACATTATCAGCCTAAACTCGAAGATTTCCAGGACGTGAAAGTACTTGCCTTTCCGGTTAAAGCGGCGAATATCAAGAACTGGTTTGAAGCCGCTGGCGCTAAGATTACATTTTCGTCAAACATTGATAGTAAGAAATTTCCCGTCAAACTCCCCCAAAAAGACGAATCATCGATTACGCTCACGTTGCCCGCACCCGTTCCGGCACAGGGACTGTTGATCAAAATCGAAGGAAGTTTCAGAAGTCAGGGCGAATTGCAAGCCAAAGTTGACGGTCAATTTGTGACAATAAAAAAATTCGGCATGGATCGCACGGATACCGGTCCCAGCCGCGGCTTCCTGCCGTTTTCGCCGTTTGCAATTTCTTTCCCGAAAACGGAGGCGTCCGAATTTCGGATTGTTTTTAATAACACAAACAATCACTCTGTTGTTACCGGTATCTCGCTTACCGAAGCGCCGCTGATTGAGCGCTTTCCCGAAAAGACGTTTGCCAAGATGTTCAACGACCTTGCTCCGCCCTGGGACGCGTTCATGTGGGAAACCGAAACCGGCGACCCTTCGCTTTCAATTGATCCCAAGAACGTTGTTGACATTTCCGACAAACTTGCGGCTGACGGAACGCTTTCGTGGGACGTTCCCGAAGGCGACTGGATGATTATGCGCACGGGAATGCTTGCCACCGGAATGCAAAATGCGCCCATTGTCGAAGGCGGCTTCGGTCCCGAAGTCGATAAACTTTCGTACACGCTTACGCAATATCATTTTGACTCATATCTTGGCGAAATACTCCGCCGCATTCCCGCCGCCGACCGGAAATCGTGGAAATACAATATCATGGATTCCTACGAAAAAGGCGGACAGAATTTTACCGACAACTTTATTGAAATCTTCAAAGAACGTTACGGTTATGACCCGCTTCCGTATATTCCCTCATATTTTGGTTTTCCGATTGGTTCTCCCGAACTGTCGGACCGTTTTCTCTGGGACATGCGCCGGTTGGTCGCCGACCGTATTACCACCGAATATGCCCGGGCGCTTGCCGACCGTTCGCATGAAAATGGACTGTTAACCTGGCTTGAGAATTACGGTTCGTGGGGCTTTGCCGGAGAATTTTTGCAGTATGGCGGTCAATCGGATGAAGTCGGAGGCGAATTTTGGACCACCGATTTTATCGGCGACGCTGAAATCCGCTGTGCCAGTTCATGCGCCCACACTTACGGCAAAACCAAAGTCTGGGCAGAAGCGCTCACTTCCGGCGGCGGACATTACACTTACCATCCGGGAAATCTGAAACGTCGCGGCGACTGGGCGCTGGCTGAAGGCGTCAACGCTTTCATCCTGCACGTTTATATCCAGCAACAGGCTGATAATGTTTATCCGGGCATCGACGCATGGTACAACATTCAATTTAACCGTAAAAATACCTGGTTTTCGCAATTCGATCTGTACACCGACTATATCCGTCGTTGCGGACATCTTTTACAGCAGGGCATTGATGTTTCGGATGTAGCGTATTTCATTGGCGAAGACGCTCCGAAAATGTGCGGCGTTACCAACCCGCCAACTCCTGCCGGCTATCATTACGACCATATCAACGCCGAAGTTTTGTTGCGCGACGCAAAAGTTATCAACAAAAAACTTGTGTTGCCGCACGGTACTTCGTATCATGTTCTTGTGATGCCTCCGCAGAACGATATCCGTCCGGAAGTGTTTGCAAAGATTGCGCAATTTGCCGAAGCAGGATTGCCGGTGATCGCAACAGTTCGTCCGGTTCGGTCGCCTTCGCTCGAAAATTATCCCGCAGCCGATAATCAGGTTCGCGAAATCGCCGCCGGTCTCTGGGATAACAAAAAGATTCTTAACACAACCGTCGCCGATCTTTTCAAAAACGACCTCAAATTGCCGCCCGATTTCGTTGCTTCGTCGCCTGCACTTCAATATTTGCATCGGCAAACCGGCGACACGGATATTTATTTCATAACCAATCAATCGGGCGATCGTGTTCAAGCTTCGCCGGTGTTCCGCGTTCACGGCAAACAGCCCGAACTCTGGGATCCGATGACGGGAAAACATCGTTTGTTGCCTGCGTTCACTCAAATCGAAGAAAACGGAACAACGTCTGTGCCGCTTCAATTAGAACCGGACGAAAGCGTGTTTATCGTTTTCCGTAAACAGGTGAATCACAATGCCGGTATTGCCGGAATAGACAAAAATTTTCCCGAACGGAAAATCGTTACGGAAATAAATTCGGCGTGGACGGTAACGTTCGAATCCGACGAAATCAAACGCGGACCCGCCGAACCGGTCATCTTCGAGAAACTAACGGACTGGTCAAAACATGCCGACGACCGTATCAAATATTTTTCGGGAACAGCGGTTTACAAAACATCGTTCGACCTCGATAAAAAACCTGACGGAGAATTGTATCTCGAACTCGGAAAAGTGGTAGCGATGGCAAAAGTCAAAATCAACGGACAATATGCCGGCGGCGTCTGGACAGCGCCGTATTGCGTCGATGTAACGCCGTTCGTCAAATCCGGTAAAAACGAGGTTGAAATCGAAGTTGTCAGCACTTGGGCAAACCGCATTATCGGCGACCGCCAATTGCCTGCCGAACAGCGAAAACTCCATATCAGCCGCGGTCCTGACGGCGATTTACACGAATCAGGTTTACTCGGTCCGGTGAAAATAATTAATTAATGGCATATATAAATAATGTATAAGATGAAAAAGGCAGCTATTTTAAATTTGATGATTACGACAGCTTTTGCTGCATGCTGTATGATGTATGGATGCACCGGCGGTGGCAGCGATATTGCTGCTCTGGAAAAGGGTTTTAATAATCCTCCGTCGAGCGCGAGATCCGGTGTTTACTGGTATTTTATGGACGGGAATTTTTCCCGTGAAGCCGTCACCAAAGATTTGGTGGCGATGAAGGAAGCAGGTCTCGGACACGTACTGTTTCT
>JAISXV010000278.1 GCA_031270335.1 Prevotellaceae bacterium
CCCGCGTTAAATACAACGATATTACTTTACACGAGTTATATACTTGTGCAGTATCCGGGGTGGGATCTGCACGATTTATTGATACACCTGATGTTAAATTGGTAAGATTAATTGATTATGCCAAAAAGATCGTATGCAGAACAAATCGCTAACGCACAATTGATGTTATCCGGTTTGGGGAACAATATTGAGCAGTTGTCGCGGCGTGGAATCACGACTGAGTTTGTGAACAGACTGTCTGCGGATGTGTCTGAATCCATAACGCTCAACAACGAACAGGAAAAGCTCAAAGCCGACCTGCAGGCAAAAACAAGTCAGTTACAAGCAAAACTGACTGTTGTATCGAAGACGCTTTCCGAAGCAAAGAAAATCGTGAAAATCGATATTCCAAAAGAGCATTGGAAAGAGTTCGGCATCTCCGATAAAGTTTGATGGAGATTTGCCAAAGATGAAAAAAAGAGTTCCGGAGTTTCAGACAAATCCGGGACTCTTTATTTTTATCCCCATAACAGAAATGACATAAAAGTATAACCGTTTTATATTTTTAGTGTAACCGTAATGAAATTTTGTCGCCATACCTTTGCTGCCGAATTGATAGAAAAGTATTATATAGTAACGCCCTCGTTGTGAAAAATTAATTACAGCGAGGGTTTTTGTTTTTCCGGAACGATATTTTTTGTCCCTTAATCAAAAATAAGTTGTATATTTGCAGTTCTTAATTGTAAGTTATATTTATGATAAATATGAACATAATGAAAAATGTGATCCTCAAAATATCCGGTATGGCGTTATTATTGCTGGCGACCGGATGCAAAAACGACAAACTGGCTGACGATTTTTTGTCGCCGCCCGACACAATGACTACCGGAGTTTACTGGTACTGGATGAAC
The DNA here is from genome assembly GCA_031270335.1 of Prevotellaceae bacterium. Taxonomy (GTDB): domain Bacteria; phylum Bacteroidota; class Bacteroidia; order Bacteroidales; family UBA932; genus JAIRLF01. The sequence continues at coordinate 891 of JAISXV010000278.1, forward strand.
GACAATATCTCGAAAGAAGGCGTTGTCAAAGATTTGCAGGCTATGAAGAAAGCTGGCATCAACTCTGTTTTTATCGGCAATATAGGCGACGAAAATCGCTCGTTCAGTTCTGCCAAACTGTTTACCGACGAATGGTGGGATATTCTTCATACAGCCATGAAGACCGCCGGAGAGCTTGACATCGAAGTCGGTATGTTCAATTCTCCGGGATGGAGTCATTCGGGAGGTCCGTGGGTCGAAGCTGAACAGTCGATGCAACATTTGGTGGCTTCGGAGACTGTTGTCGAAGCCGGTAAACCGGTGAACATCAAATTGCCTGTCCCTTCGCAACCTACTCAGTACAGGGACTGGACAGACGACTTCATTAACCACGAGGGTAAGCCGTCGCCGTATTTCCGGGACGTCAGGACGCTGGCAATTCCGGTACCCGCCGGTTACAGATCCGATTTATTCGATGTGGCAGACGCCAAAATCATTACTTCAAACATGAAAAAACAGGGAGAGGTTTCACTCAATTATCCTGTGATTGGCGTTCCCGACGATTCGCCGCTGTCGGCGAGATATTTCATTCCGAAAGGTGAAGAATCGTCTGTCACTCTTCGTCTTCCGAAACAGTATGACGCCCGTTCGCTTGTCATCTATCCGGCAAGCTACTGTCGCGGCGAAGGCGAGTTGCAGGCGAAAGTCGATGGACGGTTTGTTACCGTTGCCACATATCCGCTTTACCGTATATTTCCGATACCTTCGGTAGGATACACGCCTTATGCGCCTGCTGTTGTGGGTTTCGACAAAGTGACGTCCGACGAATACCGTATTGTTTTCCGGAACATCGAACGTGACGCCGCTATTGGGAAAATAACGCTTTCGCCGACGGTGGCGCTCGACAAGTATCCTGAAAAGACGCTTGCCCGCATGTTTCAGGGTGGCAATCCTCCATATACCGAATACAAATGGACTGCTACGCCGGCAGGAAACGACAATCTTACGGCTCTCGACCCGGCAAAAATCATCGACATAACGGACAAGATGCAAGCCGACGGAACGCTGGCGTGGGACGCTCCGGATATCAAAGATATGCCCGGCAACGCTTATGACGTAAAAAACGGTAAGCCTCAGTGGTTGATTTTACGTATGGGAATGGTTCCGAACGAGGTGTTTGTCAGTCCCTCGTCGAAGGAAGGCAGAGGCTGGGAAATAGATAAACTGAATCCCGCAGTGATACAGCATCATTTCGACAGTTTTCTTGGCAAAGTCCTGCGACGTATTCCTCCCGAAGATCGTAAAACATTCCGCGTGACTATTATGGACAGTTGGGAAAAGGGAGCCCAGACATTTGCCGATAACTTTATCGACAGTCTGCGGGCGCGTTACGGATACGATCCAACGCCATTTTTGCCGGTGCTGACCGGACATGTCACAGGCTCGCCCGAACTGTCGGAAAGGTTTTTGTGGGATGTGCGACGGCTTGCTGCCGAAATAGCGGGAAATAATCTGTTGCCCGGGTTCAATGCCGTATCGCATCAACATGGTATCGAAACATGGATAGAAAATTATGGCGACTGGGGATTCCCGGGCGAATTTCTCCTTTACGGGAAAAATTCCGACCGCGTTGGAGGCGAATTTTGGACGGAAGGCGATATGAGATATATTGACGTCGCGGCTTCGTGCGCTCACATCTACAACAAACAGCGAGTGTATGCCGAATCGTTCACCAGCGGAAGCGGCTTCAGAGCGCATCCGCGTTCGTTGAAACGCGATGGCGACGCCGCTTTCGCTGCAGGATTGACGTCTTGCATGTTGCACGTGTACATCGAACAACCGACGGATATTGCCGATTATGGCTTAACGGAATGGTTCGGAGTGGAGTTTAACAGGAAAAATACATGGTTCAGCCACATCGACCTGTTTATTACGTACCTGAAACGTTGTGGAGTAATGCTCGAACAGGGACTTCCGGTATCCGACGTCGCTTATTTCATCGGCGAAGATGTTCCCGTAAACAGCGGACCGTTCGGGCTGAATCCGAATACGGCAAAGAACGGTATTGATATTCCCGTGTTGCCGCAGGGTTATAGCGCCGATTATGTCAATTCCGACGTGATTATGAACTCAATGTCGGTGAAAGACGGTCGTATTATGTTACCTCACGGGATTTCGTACAGCCTGCTGGTATTGCCGCCGATGGAGACGATGCGTCCGGAAGTGTTACGCAGCATCGAACGTCTTGTCAACGACGGCGCAACAGTGCTTGGCAAAGCTCCGGCACGGTCGCCGAGTTTGCAGAACTATCCCGAAGCTGATAACGAACTGACTGCACTCGCCGGTAAGATGTGGGGACAACCTCTATCCACAGGGGAGGGGAGCGGACCCGCAAGAAAAGGAAAAATCCTCTCCGGAATGACGATAGAAGAAGCTTTGGCTGTGTTGGGGATTATTCCCGATGTGAAACTCAATAACAAAGACTTTGTTTACGCGCACCGCACTGCTGCCGGACGTGAAATATTTTTTGTTGCCAACCGCAGCAATAAACGTGTTGATATCTCTCCGGAGTTTCGTGTTGCAGGCAAACAGCCCGAACTCTGGAATCCGGTCAATGGCGAACGACGCTCGTTGCCGGCATACATACAGAAAGATAATTCAACTGTTATTCCGCTGGTGTTCGAGCCTTACGAAAGCATGTTTATTGTCTTCGCCGGCAACGGCAAATCTCAATCGTCTTCAGTTGCCGGCAACTTCCCAACGCCGGAGGTTTTAACCGAAATAAATACTCCATGGACGGTGACTTTCGAGTCGGACTCAATCAAACGCGGACCTTCCGGACAGGTTGTTTTCGACAAATTGCAGTCGTGGTCGCAGAATGAAGACGAACGTATCCGCTACTATTCCGGAACAGCCATCTATACAAACACATTCACTCTCACCGACAAGCCGGAAGGCGATATCCATATCAATCTCGGCAAGGTCGGCATGATGGCAAAGGTGAAAATCAATGGCAAATATGTTGGCGGCGTCTGGACGGATCCTTATCGCATCGATATCAGTGAAGTAGTAACATCTGGTGAAAATACGTTAGAAGTCGAAGTGGTTAACAACTGGGTAAACCGTCTTATCGGCGATTCTATGGTCCCCGAAAATGAACGGATACTGAATTATCCTTTCGAATCGTGGATGTCAAAGCATCTCAGGGAATCGGGACTGATTGGACCGGTGAGAATTGAGAAATTTTATTTTACATATTAAAAAAAACAATTACCTTTGCGCCCGAATTGAAAATAAAATTTTGTATTAAATATGTCAAAAATTACAATTATTGGAGCCGGAAATGTAGGCGCTACATGTGCAGATGTTATTGTGTCGAGGGAATTAGCCGACGAAGTGGTATTACTTGATATTAAGGAAGGTATAGCCGAAGGCAAAGCCTTGGATATAATGCAGACCGCAGCGTTGCGCGAGTTCAACACACGTTTGACCGGAGTGACAAACGACTATTCGGTGACCGAAAAATCGGATATTGTTGTGATTACGTCGGGTATTCCCCGCAAACCGGGCATGTCCCGCGAAGATTTAATAGGAACTAACGCTAACATAGTCAAGTCGGTAACCGAAAATATCCTGAAATATTCTCCCGATGCGATACTTGTCATGATTAGCAATCCTATGGATACAATGACCTATCTGACGATAAAGACGGGTAACTTGCCGAAGAACAAGGTCATCGGTATGGGCGGGACGTTAGACAGTTCACGTTTCAAATATTACCTGAGCAAGGCGTTGAACGTGCCGGCAAGTGAAATTCAGGGCTTTGTGATAGGCGGTCATGGCGACACAACCATGATTCCCTTAATCAGATTCGCCACATATAACGGAATCCCCGTTCCGGAATTACTGTCGCAAGAACAAATGGATAAGGTCGTTGCCGACACGATGGTCGGAGGCGCTACCCTCACGAAACTGCTTGGAACTTCGGCATGGTATGCTCCCGGCGCCGCCTGCGCTTCGCTGGTCGAATCGGTCATTCGTGACCAGAAAAGAGTGTTGCCCTGCTGCGTCGCTTTGGACGGCGAATACGGGCAAACAGATATCGCTCTTGGCGTTCCCGTTGTTTTGGGTAAAACCGGCTGGGAGAAAATCGTTGATTACAAACTGAACGGCTCCGAACAGGCATTGTTCAATAAAAGCGCTGAAGCAGTGCGTAATATGAACGGAGTTTTGTCGGACATGAAGATTGTCTGACGATTTAAAAGTTTTTTTTTTTAGTTGTTTATAAACAAAATGAGAGTATCCGGTTAGTGATACTCTCATTTTTCAAAAAAAAGATGAACTGTTGTATTTTATATTATACTGTTTATAGTCTCATTTTTGCATTGAAGCAGGTATAAATCAGGCAATTGCATGACCTCGGTTTCGGGTTCCTCTCTCCATATCCGGGTGTGATTGACCAAAAGCGGGAAAAATTCGTAGAACGCATTTTGCAGCATTTCGTAGTTATTAACCAGATATTCAACCGCTTCTTTGCCGGTTTTCGGCAGTCGCGAATGTTTGTGCATATATTCCAAAGCACTTTCGAGACTGTCCAATTTCGAATAATTTTTCAGACGATTCCCGATAATGAACGAATATAACACGGTTCTTCCTTTGAAAGTCAGATATTTGTGCCGAGCCAAAGCGTCGATATAAAATTTTGTACAGAATGATACCAGCGATACATCTTTTGAAAAATTATCCCATCCTGCCGCCAGAAAATGATCGTAGAACATGTCGAGATAAACGCCTGCATACTTTCCAAATTCGGGATGCAGCATTTTTCTGATTTTTGCATTGATGGGATGCCGGTCGGTGAAATCGTCAATAGCTCTGTGCATTAACACACCTTTACGGACATACGGCTGCAAATTTTCATACTTACGTCCTTTTATCGTATCCCCAATAAAATTACCTATCATAAGCAGTTTGTTATTTCCCGAAAGGTATATATGCGCTAAATAATTCATAATCATATAATAACTTATTGTTATGTTTTTTGCTGTCTAAAATCTACTTTTAATAAGATGCAATTTCGCGCCGAATCGTTGCATGTTTCAGTAATTTTTTTTTCAATTCTCGATTCTTTGCAGGCGGATTACATTGAAAAGTTTTGTAATATCCTGTAAATTAATTGTGCGGTCTTCGTAGAACGGGTTCGGCGAATGTATGGTGATAATATTTTTTTCGAGGTCGTGCGATGTGATTTTTCTCACCATCACGCCTTCTTCGGCGTGGACGATGACGAAAGATTTCGGTTTGTTGAAATATAATTTTCTTTGCCGGTTTGTGCAGTCTGTTTCCTTGCATATCAATATATCTCCCGGATTATAACTGTTGTCGGAGCCGTCGTTCATGCTGTCGTCCCACATTTCGAAACATACGTAACTTCCTTTGCCCTCGTGTTCTACGACGACCGGAAAGGTTGGAAGAGTATCAATATACGACCTGTCGTCTGCCCGGTTGATGTATTCCGGCTGCGAATACCGGCTAACCAGCGGAGCGTAAACCAATTTCCGGTAAGCCGGTACGCCGACTGCGCCGGTTTCCTGCCAGTAAGGAGTTTTAATCATTTTCCCCTGCCCCGTGACAAGCCATTCGATATTCAAATCGTGATAGATACGGACAATCCGCTCAATTATTTCGGAGCCGACGGAAGGGCTTTCTGTCGAAATATATCCTGCTGATATTCCGACCAGCTTTTCGAAGCGATTTCTACCCAAACCCTTGTATTCAACATATTTTCGTAACCGTTCTTTTGCGTTCATCGGTAAAAAAAACCAATTTATCGCGCAAAATTACATGAAAATTTTAGATTTCCAAAAGAGCGCTATCAAAAAATAAATTAAAAATACTTATCTTTGCGGGATTTTTGGATAATGTAAATGAAACATTTTTATTTTTTTACGATTATAATACTCGTATTTTTTGTTACAGAACATCAGGTTTTCGCCCAGCAGACCGACACGGTGAAAGTGTACGACCTCGGCGAAGTCGTGATTGTGGGATACACAACAAAAGAAATTATTCCCGTCCAGCAGCTTAGGGGCGCCGAACTGCGAAATCTCAGCGTACATTCCGTCGCCGATGCGATACGGTACTTTTCGGGAGTGCAAATTAAGGATTACGGAGGTATCGGAGGCTTGAAAACCATCAATATACGCAGCATGGGAAGCCAGCATACCGGCGTTTTCTACGACGGTATCGAAATGGGAAACGCACAAAACGGAATCGTCGATTTGGGCAGGTTTTCGCTCGACAATATGGAAGCAATTTCGCTCTACAACGGACAGAAAAGCGCAATATTTCAGCCGGCTAAGGATTTCGGCTCGGCAGGGTCGGTGTATATGCAGACGCGCATCCCCGTTTTCGATTCCGGACAAAAAAACAATTTCAAAGCGACGTTCAAAGGCGGTTCGTTCGATTTGCTGAACCCTTCGTTGCTGTGGGAAAACAGGTTGAACGACAGGCTGAGCGCGCAGGTCAGCGCCGAATATATGCAGACAAGTGGTAAATACAAGTTCAGTTACAAAAAAATCGGAGGATACGACACCACCGAAGTCCGCAAAAACGGCGATGTTTACGCATTGCGGCTCGAGTCGGGCTTGTTCGGGAAAGTCGTTGAGGGAGAATGGAAAGCGAAACTGTATTTCTACAATTCCGAACGTGGATATCCGGGCGCTTCTGTCCGTGAAAAACCCGGCGAATACACTCATCAGGACAGGCAATGGGATTCGAATGTGTTTCTTCAATCGTCGTTCCGGAAAAAACTCAACGATGTTTACAGTCTGTTGCTGAGCGGCAAATATGCGTATGATTATCTGCATTATCTCTCCGACCCGCGTGTGGACGTTACCACAATGTACATCGAAAACCGTTACCGGCAGCATGAACTGTATCTTTCATCGGCAAACCGTTTCACTGTCTTGCCTGTGTTGAGCGCCGACGTATCCGTCGATTTCCAATGGAATAAACTGAACGCCGACCTGCTTGATTTCGTTTATCCGAATCGTTACACGGCGTTGGCGGCGGCGGCAGCGGCTCTGCATCTCGAAAAACTGAAACTCCAGGCGTCGCTTCTGACAACATTCATACACGAAACGACACGTCGAGGGTTCAGCGCTGCCGGCGACAAAAACGAATATACTCCGACATTTATCGCATCATTTCGTCCATGGGCGGACGTTGACCTGAACATGCGGGGTTTCTACAAACGGATTTTCCGTATGCCGACGCTTAATGACCTGTATTACACGTTTATCGGAAACACAAAACTTGACCCTGAGTACACAAATCAGTATGATTTTGGTTTTACTTTCAATCATAAATTTGCACATTCGATATTGAAATACATCGAGTTTCAGGCAGACGCGTATTTCAATCAGGTCGAAAACAAGATTGTCGCCGTTCCAACTTCCAACCAGTTTCGATGGACGATGATCAATCTCGGATATGTCGAAATTCGCGGTCTGGACTTGGCTATGCAGGCAAATTGTGTGGTTCATAAGGATTTTACATTTAACGCCATGGTAAATTATACTTATCAGAAAGCGCAGGATTTCACCGAAGGCAGCAATTATCGCGGCGGACAAATTCCATATATCCCCTGGCACAGCGGCTCTTTAGTCATCAATGCAGGATACGGAAACTGGAATCTGAACTACAGTTTTATCTATACCGGCGAACGTTATCACCGTGTGGCAAATATTCCCGAAAACTATATCAAGTCGTGGTACACCAACGATTTGTCGCTGTCGAAGGAACTCGCTCTGGCAAAAACGAAAATCCGTCTGACTGCAGAAGTAAACAACATCTTTAACCAACAGTACGAAGTCGTGTTGCGATATCCAATGCCCGGCACAAATTTCAGATTCGTAATCGGAATAACGATGTAATTAAATAAAAAGCATTTGATTTTGCATTTCTTAAATTGTTTGTACCTTTGACGTGAATTTTGGATTGAAAAATGCAAGGGAATAAAATGAAATATGTAGAACGACAAGTTAAACCGGCGAAGAAAAAATGGAAACGCGTTATTACGCGCGTTCTTATTATATTGTTGATAATATTGCTTTTGCCGCCGATCATTGTCAGTATTCCGTTTGTACAGACGACTATTGTCGGATACATATCCGACAAATTTTCGGAGCAATTGCAGACGACAATAAAAATCGAATCCGTCAATATTTCGTTTTTCAACAGGGTACGTCTCAACGGGATATATATCGAAGATCTCAATCGGGACACTTTGATGTTCGTTTCGCGTTTGGACGCCGCCAT
>JAISXV010000281.1 GCA_031270335.1 Prevotellaceae bacterium
TCCACATAGCGAAACCCGTGGAAAGTGAACCGCGGCGACCAGATTTCTTCGCCTTCGCCTTTCATGATATAACTGTCTTCCTGCCATGCGGTTGGCGGTTGTCCGGGAGCCGACCGGTCGGCGTTCCACACCTTTTTTTGCTGTCCCGCCACCGAAGTCATTACGTTGAGGCTGCCGTCGGAATAGACGTCTTCGCCGTAGCGGATTTTGATATGCGTCCCTCTGGCGCCCTGCACTTTGAGCCGTACAACGCCGGCGATATTCTGTCCCATGTCGAAGACAAATTCTCCAGGACGAGTTTCGGTCATTCTTGTTGGTTTTAATACTTTTGTAACACGTATTGGCGGTTGTATCTGCGCTGTCAGCACGCCCGAAGGAGGAGCGATTTTCACCGGCGAACTCCAATTGCTGTCGTCGAATCCGGCTTTATCCCATCCGTTCAGTTCTTTACGGGCGTCGTAATGTTCGCCAAGATACACGTTGTTGCGAAGAATGGGACCGGCAGCCGTCTTCCAGCTTTCGTCGGTTACAATCCATTCTTCCGTCCCGTCAGTGAACGAAAGTTTGAGTTGTGCAATGAAACACGGACGTCCAATATACAGATAATCCCGTAACTGTTTGAAAATTCGCATCGGCAAAGGATTATAGAAGCCGTTGCCGAGCGTTACCCCGATAGCGTTTTCGCCGGACTGTATCAGAGAAGTAATGTCGAAAACACTGTACAGTATTTGTTTTCCGTAATTCGTCCAACCCGGATCTAACCGTCTGTCGTCAACAGGTTTGCCGTTCAAAGTAGCTTCGTAATATCCCAGTCCGGTGATGTAGAGACGCGCTTGGGCGAGGTCTTTTTTCGTGTTGAATGCTTTCCGGAAAAGAGGAGCCGGGTCGTCTTTATAAAAGTCCTTTTCGTCCTTAGGCGAAACGCTTCCGTCGCCGATCCACTGCGCCTTCCAGTCGGACGGCGACGTCATGGCTGTTTCCCAATATGCCGCCGGACTCCAGCCGGAGGCTTTGCCGTCGCGGTCATATACTTTCACTTTCCAGTAATAACGCGTAAACGAACGAAGACGTTTCCCGTTATACGGAATGTTAAAACATTGCCGGGAAACAATTTTTCCGCTTTTCCAGACGAGATTTTTGCCCTGTTCCAAATCTTTTTCCGACAGAGCGACAACCAGTTCGTAAGCCGTTTGATACTGATTTCGTTCACCGGACGACAGTTTCCATCCGAGAACAGGTTGAGCAATATCAATTCCAAGCGGATTAGTCTGATATTCGCAGGTCAATCCGTAAGGTTCCGCCGCATAAGCGCCGGCGCAAACAAGCATAAATGCCAATGTTGCAGTATATACATATAATTTTTTCATTCTTCTTCTTTCGACATTAATAATTGCAAAGATAGTAATAATCCACAAATTACAACTTAGGAACGCTATTCGGATACATGATTTCAGGATCAATATCTGCGTTATTTTTCCACGCCACGGTTCTGGCATATACCCTTACGGTTTTGAACATATCAGGGTCTTTCAACGCCCTGAATACAGGTCCAAAATCCAGATAAGGTTTCATATCGAAAATACGTTGCTCGTCGTTTTCAAATGTGAGCAACAATGTGTAATCGTCTTGTGGAACGACTGCTTTTACTCCTATGTATATATCCATATCCATATCCATATCCATTCAAAATACGCTGCAAAAGTACTATATTTTTCGTTCATACAATAAAAATATCTCACGAATGAAAAAAATATTTACCTTTGTCGCCGGAAATTATTAGTAATGTATAACGTATAAAAATAGCTTATGTATATACTTGAAACGGACAATGTAGTCAAACAGTATGCCAATCATCTGGCTTTGGACGACGTGAGCGTATCGGTGAAAAGAGGAAGTATTTTCGGGTTGCTTGGTCCCAACGGCGCCGGCAAAACTACTCTTATACGGATTATTAACAGAATCACAGCTCCCGATTCGGGGACATTGATGTTCGATGGTCGTCCGATGCAAGCCGTTGATATTGCTCGTATCGGTTACATGCCCGAAGAACGCGGTCTCTACAAGAAGATGAAAGTAGGCGAACAGGCTTTGTATCTTGCTCAACTGAAAGGATTATCGCATAAGGAAGCCCTTTTGCGACTTAAAATCTGGTTCGACAAACTCGAAATATCGGGATGGTGGAACAAAAAAATCGAAGAGCTGTCGAAAGGGATGGCGCAGAAGATACAGTTTGTTGTTACTGTGATACATGAGCCGGAGTTGTTGATTTTCGACGAACCGTTCAGCGGATTCGACCCCGTCAATACGCAACTGTTGAAAAACGAAATACTGACGCTCAAAGCAAAAGGATCGACAATAATATTTTCGACCCACAACATGGCTTCGGTCGAAGAACTTTGCGACGATATTGCCCTGATCAACAAAGCACGATGCGTACTCAAAGGAAATATCAACGAAATACGGCGCAGTTACGGTTCCAACGTCTATAAAATCGCTTTCCGGGGCGTTGTCGAAGACTTGGATTCCATCATCGCCGGCGAACACGAGTTGCTGGAAAAATCGAATGAACAACACAATATCACCGAAATAAAAGTCCGTTCCGAAAATGGAAACAAACTGTTATCGACGCTTCTTCCTCTGGTCGAGATTGTGGAATACAGCGAATCAATACCGACAATGAACGACGTCTTTATTTCAACCGTTAAATGCCACTAACCACGAATGTTTATGTTCAAACAAAAAAAATATCAACGGGACAAGGTAATGAAAATCCTTGTGATACGACTCTCCGCAATGGGCGACGTTGCAATGACGGCGCATGTACTGTACTCGTTCATCGACAAATATCCGCAAGTGAAACTGTCGGTATTGTCGAAAAAAAGTTTCGGTTCGTTTTTCAGTTCTGCGAAAATACATTTTATCGGCATAGATTTAAAGTATTACGAAGGTTTGAAAGGATTGTACGAACTGTTTAAAATTCTGAAAAAAGAGAAATTCGACCTTGTCATTGATTTGCATGACGTTTTGAGGAGCAATATATTGCGATTCTTTTTCCGTTACATCGGCGGGACAAAAGTATTTGTCGTGGACAAGGGACGAAAAGAGAAACGGGCATTGACGCGAAAGAAGAACAAAATCCTCAAGCCGCTTAAAACCACTGTCGAACGCTATATCGACGTGTTCAAAACTGCCGGATTTGAAGTCAATCCCGGCGCCGACAATATCTACGACGCCGGCGTCGATATTCCGGACAAAATCACCGCAATACTGCCGGACGACGAAAATCAGGTATGTATTGGTATTGCGCCGTTTGCGGCTCATCAGGGAAAAATATATCCGCTCGAAAAAATGGCGGAAACGCTTGATTATCTCTCAACGAAAGGATTTCATCTTTTTCTTTTCGGCGGCGGGGACAGCGAAAAATTGCAGTTGCAGGAATGGGAAAGCAAATTTCCTAACTGTATTTCGGTTGCGGGGAAATTTTCGCTTAAAGAGGAATTGCAGTTAATCAGCAGGTTAGATTTGATGTTGTCGATGGATTCCGCAAACATGCATCTTGCTTCGCTTGTGGGTACGCCGGTGGTATCTGTCTGGGGCGCAACGCATCCGTATGCCGGATTCACCGGTTGGCGGCAGTCGCCCGAAAATATTGTACAAATCGACAAACCTTGCCGTCCCTGTTCGGTGTATGGCAATAAGAAATGTTATCTGACCGATTCGCCATATTCCTGTATGAGAGAAATCAGACCGGCGATGATTATCGAAAAAATCATGTCCGTAGAATCTGTGATGCGCAAGGAATCGCTGCGATTATAAAGATTTTACGCTCCGACAACAGTACGTATAATTTTCCGAATTTCGCCGAAACTGTTTCGTCATATTGAAAATAATGATTATTTTTGCACGATTTTTTATGTTTTATTAATTAAATATTTGTAATTATGAAAGGACACCCAAAAGGACTACTTGTTCTTGCCCTGACTAATATGGGCGAACGTTTTGGCTATTATACAATGTTAGCCATTCTTGTATTGTATATCAAAGCAAAATTCGGATTATCATCGTCTTCGGCGAGTCTGATTTACGGAATTTTCCTTGCTCTGGTATATTTTTTACCTCTGATAGGAGGATTTATCGCCGACAAAATTTTAGGATACGGTAAGACAATCATAGCCGGCGTCGTCGTGATGTTTTCGGGATATGTGTTGCTTGCTATCCCGAGCGAACCGAATCTGACAGGAAAAATAATGATGTACAGCGCTTTGTTCCTGATTGCGATGGGAACAGGCTTTTTTAAGGGCAATTTACAGGCGCTTGTCGGAAATCTCTACGAATCCGACCTTTACAAGGGAAAACGCGACATTGCTTTTTCTATCTTTTACATGTTCATCAATATCGGAGCATTTTTTGCGCCAAGCGTTGCCAACAGCATCAATAACGCTTTTCTGCGAAACGAAAATTTCACGTATGACGCAAGCATCCCGAATAATTATGTCAAACTTAACGACTTCACAACCACAAAAGTTCTGGATTTAACAGAAGAAGACAGGATATCATTCGAATCGGACAAAGATAAATGTCTGTTGAATTTGAAAGCGGCGGGACTTGCTCAATTGACCGCTTCGGGATTAATTACCGACCCCGCAAAACAGTTGTCGAAAAAAGATTATCAACTGCTCGACAGTCGCGACACGAAAGACAAACCGGCAATTGCCGCTCTTAAAGAAAAGATTAACAGCATCCAAATCACCGAACCCGCATTATACGGCGACCCGAATGACCCGAACAAATTTCCCGTCAATTTTGCGAAAAACTATGTCGATAAGTCGTTGAGCAAATCGTATAACATGGCGTTTGGAGTTGCCTGTATCAGTTTGATGATATCGCTGCTGATATTTTTGCTGTTCCGGAAAACATGGAAACATGTCGATAAGACGCATAAACAGCAGATTAAGGAAGGCTCGTCGGACGTTGTGATTTTGACGAAAGCGCAGGTTCGCGAACGTATGATTGCCCTGTTCTTAGTATTTTTCGTAGTGATATTTTTCTGGATGTCGTTCCACCAGAACGGAGCGTGTATGACAATCTTTGCACAGAATTACACCGCCAGCGAAATCAGCCCCTTACATAACATGATGTTTTCGCTGCTGTCGATATTACCCTTTATTGTAGTGATTTATGGAATATACATTGCAACGGTGGGACTGTTTGGCGGGAAAAAACAGCCTTTGCAGGGTGCAATAATCGCTCTGTTGGGATTAGCCGGTTTGGCGGCGTTTTATTTTACCAATGTGCGTGAAGCTATCGAATCGATAAAAATCACTCCGCAAATCTTTCAGCAGTTCAATCCGCTTTTCATTGTGATTCTCACGCCTGTATCGGTTGCGATTTTCAGTTATCTTGCAAAGAAAAACAGGGAACCCTCGGCTCCGCGTAAAATCGGTTACGGAATGTTTATCGCCGCCATCGGGTTTGTAATTTTGCTGACAGGCTCGTTAGGGCTTCCGGCTCCGTCCGAAATCGGCGACGGTTTATCGGATGTGCTTGTATCGCCCAACTGGCTGATAAGTACGTATTTTGTGCTTACTCTTGCTGAACTGTTTTTGTCGCCGATGGGTTTGTCGTTTGTTGCGAAAGTTGCTCCGCCACAGTACAAAGGCATGATGCAGGGCGGCTGGCTTGCGGCTACGGCTATCGGAAACCTGATGGTCGGCATCATGGCTACTTTCTGGGAAAAACTGCAACTGTATGCGTTCTGGGGAGTGCTTGTGATATGCTGCATACTGTCGGCTGCATTTATTTTCTCGATTATGAAACGTTTAGAAAACGCTACTCGATAAAAAAGAATGTTGCATAATCTTCAAATCCAGAAAATATTAGTTCAGGTTGATACGATAAAATCTCCGTACGAAAAAGTGAAACTTCTCAAAAAGGCAATTAATATTGCCGATGGACATAACGATATCGAATGGGGTTTCGACCTGCGCAAGCAAATCATCGAAGAAGAAAAGAATACTTCTTCATGTATAGAAGGTTTGCCGGCGTTTACATGGATTTTGGAGATTTTCGACCAGCATCCCGACATTTGCAACGAAAGCGATTTTATGCTGGAATATAAATGGATGATTCAGGCTGCCCGTCGTAACGCAAACGTGTCGATGCAACAGTTCGAATCCATTGTCGAAGACTATAAAACGCGGCTCCTGCGAAACGGTTTTTCGTTACATTCGTACTACACTTCCAAAGCGCAAATGGCTATCCAGCAGAATAAACTCGACGATGCAAAAGAATATCTTGAGTTGCGAAAGTCCGAAAAATACGACGATCTTTCGTTCTGCGTCGCCTGCGAAATACACGACATGGTCGAATACGAATTTCTGGCGGGAAATATCGAAAAAGCCGTTTCGCTCGCAGCAGATATTTTCTCAGGAAAAGAATGCTGTAAGTATATCCCTTTTCAAACTGTCTGTATTGCAGTGAATATACTCAACGAAAACGGATTGGGCGACTCTGCCGAGCAACTGTTCAAAATAACCGATTTCACGCTGGGAAAGATGGAAGACGCCGACATGTCGAATATCGGATATATCGGCAAACTCATTTATTTCCTGACAGGCAGGGATAAAAACAAGGCTTGGGAGATGTTCGAAAAATATCTTCCGTGGAGCATCAACTGTGAGGATTATTATGATTTTCAGTTCAGTTCCGGCGCTTTGTCGCTGTTCAAGGGGAGCGGGACACATCGTTTAAACGTCAATTCCGAAATATCGTGGTATAAACCGTCGGGAGTTTACGAACTGCCCGAACTGTATGATTATTACAGAAATCAGGCAGAAACACTCGCAGCGAAATTCGACGCCCGAAACGGTTGTACTAATTTTACAGACGAATTGAATTTTAGATTGTAGATTGTAGATTTACGATTTTAGATTGTAGATTTACGATTTTAGATTTGCCTTCGGCGGCAAGTGAATTTTAGATTTTAGATTGTAGATTGTAGATTGTAGATTGATGATTGTAGATTGATGATTGTAGATTGTAGATTGTAGATTGTAGATTGCCTTCGTGCGTAAGCAAAATGATTGTAGATTGTGGATTACCTTCGTGCGTAAGCAACAATCTAAAATCGTAAATCTAAAATCGTAAATCCTTCGTGCGTAAGCAACAATCTAAAATCGTAAATCTAAGATCGTAAATCTAAAATCGTAAATTTTTAATTATGTATAAAGAAACAATACAATATTTATATGACGCTTTGCCGGTGTTTCATCGCACGGGCAAGGCGGCTTATAAAGCAAATCTGGATAACAGCGTTCTGCTTGACAGTCATTTCGGGTATCCGCACAAAAAATATCAGACCGTTCACGTGGCGGGAACAAACGGTAAAGGCTCCGTTTCGCACATTATCGCATCGGTCTTACATTCCGCCGGTTATAAAACAGGATTGTACACCTCGCCGCATCTGTTCGATTTCAGAGAACGAATCAGAGTGAACGGACTGGAAATTCCCGAACAGAAAGTAGTTGATTTTGTCGAAGAAAACAGGACTTTCATCGAAAAACTGCGACCGTCGTTTTTCGAAATTACTTCGGCGATGGCGTTCTGGTTTTTTGCCGATGAACGGGTTGATGTTGCCGTCATTGAAACCGGTCTCGGCGGACGTTTAGATTCCACAAACATCATCACTCCAACACTTAGCGTGATAACAAACATCGGTTTCGACCACACCGAATTTCTCGGCGACAGTCTCGACAAGATTGCATCCGAAAAAGCGGGAATCATCAAACTCGGCATACCTGTGGTCATAGGCGAAAAACACGAACAGACAACCGGAATCTTCATCGCAAAAGCCAAAGAATCACATTCGCCGCTGTTCTTTGCCGAAGACTGTCTGAAAGTGTTGTCGTCCGAAAACAAACAGGGTAAACAGCGATTTACTTTTGCTTCGCTGAACAGCGATTTGTTTCCCGACGTCGAGTTTACGGCGTCTCTGGACCTGGAAGGTAACTATCAGAGTAAAAACATCGTTACGGCGCTGGCGGCGCTTGCTGTCCTCCGAAAACAATCGTTCGAAATCGGCGTCGAAGCTATACAAAACGGTCTTGCCGACGCCGCCGCAAACACCGGTCTTAAAGGTCGCTGGCAAATATTGAAACGAAATCCGACTGTAATCTGCGATACCGGTCACAACGCCCACGGATTAAACCATACAATGAAACAGCTTCAAGAACAGGATTATGACCGTCTATTCTTCATTCTGGGCGTCGTCGCCGACAAGGACTTGGACAGTGTCATCCCCCTGTTGCCCGAAAAGGCGTATTACTTTTTTACTCAGGCGTCCATACCCCGCGCAATGAACGCCGCAATACTCGCAAAGCAATGTATGGCAGCGGGTTTAAATGGCGAAATCGTGGCGACCGTTGATGAAGCGGCACGAAAAGCTCTCGCAAAAGCATCAGCAAACGATCTTATCTTCATCGGAGGAAGCACGTACGTTGTTGGGGAATTGAGAATTTAAAATTGAGAATTGAGAATTGAAAATTGAGAATTGAAAATTGAGAATGACCGGACAGGTGGCGTTATATTTTTAATCAGAACGTTCAATAAATCGTTCTATTTTCGTCGTGTTCTTTCCCAATATTATAATGTCACTCTTTCAGGATTTTGCAATAGATGAGATCGTTGTTTGTGCTGTAGCCAGCCTTAGACAACAGGGACGCACGGAATTACACACGTGTCCGGCAAAAATTACACACGTGTCCGACAAAAATTACGCACGTGTCCGACAAAAATTACACACGTGTCCGGCAAAAATTACACACGTGCGCGGCAAAAATTACATACGTGCGCGGCAAAAATTACATACGTGCGCGGCAAAACGACCGAAGGGTTGCCATTATTAAGAATAGTATTACCCCTTTCTTTGGACAGAAATTAATACTTTGTTAAACAAATTTATTATAACATTTGTTGTGGTTAAACATTCGTTATCGTATGGGACTGCCGGATTATACGACAAACAATGAATTGATGGAGCTGCCAATAAATAACTGGCATACACAAAGAACAGCAATTCCGAAAATAGAGTTGATAGAGAAAGCAGAATGACCGGACAGATGTAATCATTTACTTTATATAAGCCGATAAAATAGCGTCGAGGCTCATCAAATCGGTAATCAGGACTTGGCGTGCTTTACTGCCATCGGCGGGTCCGACAATTCCTGCAGCCTGCAACTGGTCCATTATTCGTCCGGCACGGTTGTAACCCAATGATAATTTTCGTTGAATCAGCGATGTCGAGCCGCTTTGGTTTTGCACGACGACTTTTGCAGCCTCTTCAAACATCGGGTCGAGGTTTTGTATGTCGATTTGTTTCTCCGCATCTTTTTCTTCCACATATTCGGGTAAATCGTAAGCGGCGAGATAGCCCGGCTGTGAACGTATAAAGTCTGTCACACGGTCCACTTCGGGAGTATCGACAAAAGCGCACTGTACACGAATCAGGTCAGCGCCGCCCGTCGATACAAGCATATCGCCGCGTCCGATAAGCCGGTTGGCGCCGGGAGCATCCAGAATTGTTCTTGAATCAATCATCGAAGTAACACGGAACGCGATGCGCGCCGGGAAGTTTGCTTTGATTAACCCGGTGATGATGTTTGTTGTAGGTCGTTGAGTTGCGATCACCAAATGCATTCCTACGGCACGCCCCATTTGAGCCAGACGGGATATCGGACTTTCGATTTCTTTTCCGGCAGTCATGATAAGGTCGGCAAATTCGTCGATAACCAAAAGAAGATAAGGCATATACTTGTGACCTTTCAGAGGATTTAATCTTCTGTTTACAAACTTTTCGTTATATTCCTTAACATTTCTTACTCCAGCCATTTTCAGCAGGTCGTAACGGTTATCCATCTCCATACACAGTGATTTCAAGGTGTATATAACTTTTTGCGTATCGGTTATGATAGACTCGTCGGAATCGGGCAGTTTGGCGAGGAAATGTTTTTCGATTTTATTATACGGCGTAAGTTCCACTTTTTTAGGATCGACCATCACAATTTTCAGTTCTGCGGGATGTTTTTTGTAGAGCAGCGAAGTCAGTATTGCATTCAATCCCACTGATTTTCCCTGTCCTGTGGCTCCGGCGACAAGCAAGTGAGGCATCTTTGCGAGGTCGAAAGCGTATATTTCGCCCAGAATAGTCTTTCCCAAAGCTACCGGCAAATCGAATTTCGATTCCTGGAATTTTGCCGATTTAATTATAGAACGCATTGAGACAATATCCGGCTTTTCGTTGGGGACTTCGATGCCGACCGTTCCTTTTCCGGGCATGGGCGCAATGATACGAACTCCCATGGCAGCAATACGTAAGGCGATATCGTCTTCGAGCCGTTTTATCTGTAAAATACGGATACCTTCTTTCGGAACAATCTCATAAAGAGTAACGGTAGGACCTACTGTGGCATAAATTTTATCGATCCCTATTTTATACTGACCGAGTATTTCAACAATCTTGTCCTTGTTTCTTCTCAGTTCGTCATTATCAATCTTTTCGCCCTGAGTTTTGTAATCTTCGAGCAAATCGACGGGCGGACGTTGATATCCCGTAAGGTCTTTGGTCGGGTCGTACAGTTCGCCCGTCAACAATTTTTCGTCGATATATTCTTCTTCTTCTATTACAGTGGGTTCTACCTCTATTCTGCTGTTATACTGTGGAATTTCCGGCATTTTTTCCTCATCCGGCGGTTCGTCCCCGTCTGCGGGATTTCTTATCACGATAGAACCGCCGTCTTTAATCGGTTCGGTTTCATATTGAGACGGAGCAACATCAATTTCGCTATCGTTAATGGACGATTTTTTCTTTCGTTTAAACGAGATTTTTGTAAGAAGAGCAATGAAGTTATAATACATCATCTTGAT
Source organism: Prevotellaceae bacterium (assembly GCA_031270335.1). Lineage (GTDB taxonomy): Bacteria > Bacteroidota > Bacteroidia > Bacteroidales > UBA932 > JAIRLF01. Next base: position 10,921 of record JAISXV010000281.1, read on the forward strand.
GACATTCACGGTTTTCGGAGTAACGAACAGACTGTATGCCAGGATTAATATCAACAGTAATAATCCAGCGCCAACCATTCCGATTTTTTTTATCAGCATGTCGTATATAAAATATCCGAAACTGCCGCCCAATCCGTATCCCAACCATACTTTAGACGTCTCGCCGTGAAACAGATACATCAAAGTGACAGATAATAAAACGGCTCCCAGAGTAAATATTGCCATTAGTCGGGCATATTTTTTACCCGAACGCATTATTTGAATACCTGTTATAAAGAATATCATCGGAATAGCAAATGCTCCCAATCCAAATGTCGTTATCAACATTTTTGCACATCCAAGTCCTAATTCACCAACTTTGGCGTCGACCGGAAAATATTGTTTCCATTTAAACAGATAGGTAAAACACGATACTAGCAAATACAAGCTTGATGCACATAGTGATATGCCTATTATAAACGGCGCAGCTTCTTTTCGCTTTTTGCTCCCTTTTGCCTTTTTATTATCTTTATCTTTTGTCATCTTTTTAACCACAAAAACACAAAGGTTTATCTCAAAGTGTCCTATCTTTTTTTCTTGTTTTTCGCCTGTTGTTTTTGCAGACGTTCCATTTCTCTTTGTTTCTGCATCAAACGTTCGGTGAACGACATCTTTTTCTTTTTCGGATTACTTTGATGTTGTGCCGCTTTTGCGTTCAACTGTTTCAGTAGCGCTGCTTCATTGACAAAGTATTTGCGCATAATCAAATTCTGCGCCAGAGTGATACCGCTCGACAGGAAATAGTAGTATGTCAGTCCGCTTGCATAGTTATTGAAAAATGCGAGCATAAAAATCGGCATGATGTATGTCATCATCATATTCATCTGCTTCATCTGCGTATTGAGACCGCCTTGTTGCGACATCATCATTTTCGACGAAAATATCATTGCCGCCGCCATCAGCAAAGTGAACATACTCACGTGACTGCCGTAGAACGGTATCGAAAATGGCAAATCAAGCACCGAATCATAAGCCGAAAGGTCGTCTGCCCAAAGGAAATTCTTTTGCCGCAATTCGAACGACGACGGGAAAAAGCGAAACAGCGCAAACAGTATCGGAAACTGCAAAAGCATTGGTAAACAGCCGCCAAACATACTTACGCCCGTTTTCTTATACAGAGCCATGACTTCCTGCTGTTTTTTCATGGCGTCTTTCGAATCGGGGTATTTGGCGCCGATTTTATCGACTTCGGGTTTCAATACCTTCATCTTTGCCGACGAAAGATAGGATTTCCAAGTCAGAGGTGTCAGCAATAGTTTGATAATAAGAGTCAATAACAGGATAACCAGCCCAAAACTGCTGATATATTTCTGCAGAAAATTCACTACGGGAATAATCACTAAACGATTGATAACCCCGATAATTGACCATCCCAGAGGAATAATTTTCTCGAACGAATGACCATACGAACGCAATGTGCTGAAATGGTTTGGCAGAAAATAAAATTCCAGCGGGATATTGCTGTTTTTCTTATTATTCAGTTCCACCTGGAAATTTGCTTCGATTGTTTTCAGCAGTTTTTCGGGATTATTTTCATCATACAACACAAAACTCAGTTTGTTATTGACCGAGCCGTTGGTATAGATGATCGCCGAAAAGAAATGCTGTTTGAAATTTATCCATTCCAGTTTGGTTTTAATATCTTCCGTTGCAGAACTTTTTGTACCGTCAATATCTTCGATCGAAGATTCTCCCGGATATTTGTACGCAATATTGGTGTAATTATTTTCGTTTTTAAAACCTTTTTCCTGTTGCGAAAAGTTGAGTTTCCAGTTAACATCCACCGTTGTAGCTCTAGGGTCGATATGCTTGTCCATTCCCACGAAGTTAACGTCGAGACCCACATTATATTTGTCTTTGTAGAGCGTATACACAAATTCGATGTACGAAACAGAATCGGCGTACAAACGGAACGGCGCTTTCAGAGAATCGGACGTTACCGACAGATTATGTTCCTGTATTTGAGATTCGAAATAAAAATCCGCAGTTTTGATATCCTGATGGACCGTAAACAGTTTCAGTGAAAAAGTATTATCATCGCCGTAAAACATTTTCAGCGGTCGTTTTCTCTTTTCTTTGAAATCGTTATAATTTTGATAATCCTTAAATTCGACCGACCAGATACGACCGCCTTTGTTCGAGAACGTAACGATCAGTTTATCATTTTCGACAGTATAAAATTCTTCTTTTCCTTCGAGAGATGAAGCCATCAATGCGCCGAGATTTTCGACTGCAATATTCTTCAGGCGCGCCTGTTTCAAGCTATCTGGCTCTGTTGCCGTCTGTTTTATTTCTTCATGAACACGCTCGATTTTTCTTAATGAATCCTGTATTCTTTGTCGTTCTTTGTTGTAGGCTTCGGTTGTTTTTGAACTCCACCACATATAACCGCCCAATATGACAGCAATTAACAAAAGTCCTGTACTGGTATTTTTATCCATTTACCTAATTTCTAATTCTAATAATTTTTACTGTTTCAATCTGATTTTTTTAAAAGGTTTTGTTTTTGTTTTATAGCCGCTTTGACAAAAGACACAAAAAGCGGATGAGGGTTAAGAACCGTACTTTTGTATTCGGGATGAAATTGAACTCCGACAAACCATTTGTGCGAAGGAATCTCAACAATTTCAACAAGGTTAGTTGTAGGATTGCGACCTGCCGCGATCATGCCGTTTTTCTCCAAGTCGGGCAAATATTTGTTGTTCAACTCATATCTGTGCCGGTGTCTTTCGGATATTTCGACGGATTTATAGGCTTCGAATGTTTTAGTTCCTTCGTTCAGAACGCAGGGATACGCGCCCAAACGCATTGTTCCGCCCTTGTCGATAACGTATTTTTGCTCTTCCATCAAGTCGATGACGGGGGAAGGCGTCTGGATATTTATTTCGGTGGTATGCGCATCTTTTAATCCCAGCACATTACGCGAAAATTCTATCACAGCGCATTGCATCCCAAGGCATATCCCGAAAAACGGAATATTGTTTTCCCTGACATATTTCACTGCGCTGATTTTCCCGTCCACTCCGCGTTCTCCGAATCCGGGAGCGACCACAACACCCTGAACTTCGTTTAACAGGTCGCTTACATTTTCGGATGTAATCAATTCTGAATTGAGCATTTTCAGTTTTACTTTCACTCTGTTGGCTGCTCCGGCATGTATAAACGCCTCGGATATCGACTTGTAAGCGTCGGGCAACGAAGTATATTTACCGACAAGCAGAATCTGTATTTCGTCGTCGGGTTTCTTCAGTTTCGATACAAAATCAGCCCATTCGCCCATCTCTATTTTCGGCGATTCTTTTGTTGAATATCCAAGTTTTCGCAAAACCGTGCGGTCTAATCCCTCTTTCTGCATGAGTATTGGGACTTCGTATATCGACGAAACGTCAATAGATTCGACAACGCAATCCTGCTCGACATTGCAAAATCTTGCGACTTTGTTACGAATATCTTCGCCAAGGCTCTTTTCAGTACGCAACACGAGTATATCGGGCTGAACTCCGGCTTCCAGTAACGATTTGACTGAGTGTTGAGTGGGTTTTGTTTTCAATTCGCCGGCAGCTGCAAGATAAGGCACTAAAGTAAGATGTATTACCAGCGAATTACCTGTGCCAAGCTCGTATTTCAACTGCCTGACCGATTCGATATAAGGCAGTGATTCGATATCGCCCACCGTGCCGCCGATTTCGGTAATCACCACATCGAATTTGTTTTTTGAGCCGAGAAGTTTTATCCGGTATTTTATTTCGTCGGTGATATGCGGAATGACTTGAACGGTTTTGCCGAGAAATTCGCCTTTGCGTTCCTTATTTATCACCGACTGGTAAATTCTTCCTGTCGTAACGTTATTTGCCTGAGTAGTGTGGATGTTTAGAAAACGTTCGTAGTGTCCTAAATCCAAGTCTGTTTCGGCTCCGTCTTCCGTGACATAACATTCTCCATGTTCATAGGGGTTTAGCGTACCAGGGTCGACATTAAGATACGGGTCAAGTTTTTGTATCGTAACGCTGTAGCCTCGTGCTTGAAGCAGTTTGGCTAACGATGCGGATATGATGCCTTTACCCAAAGACGAAGTTACTCCACCGGTGACAAAAATATATTTCGTTATTTTGCTGTACATTAGAATGTATTTTTATTCAAATTCTTTGTCTATCAGTTTTATTTGTTCTTCCATTTTTCGAATTTCCTCTTTTGCCTTACTGATTTTTCGTCGAACATCGGCAATCAGTGATTCGGCGTTTTTTGAACTTGCAAAGAAACCGACATTATTTTCCAACAAAGTAATTTCGCTTTCTAACTGCATGATGCGACTGAATAACCTTTCGCGTTCGTTCTTCATGGTTTTATTCGGTCTGTTTCCCGATGCTTCGATTTTGTCTTTTATTCGCAATACTTTTCGCTGGGCATCGGAAATATTCAATTGTTTATATTTATTGTCCAGTATTGTAAAGAATTGTAATTGTATTTTTTCTTTTTCCTTAATCGGCACAAAACCGATACTGTCCCATCGTTGCCGGAATTGTTTCAGCGCTTGAATATTTTCGCGCTCGTTTCCATTTGGGACAAAATTTTCCAATTCGGTTATAAGCGTTTCTTTTTCTTTTAGATTAGCTGTATACGAATTACCTTTTTTTAATGAATGTTCGGCTTTACGATCGAAAAAAACATCGCAGGATTCCCTGAATTCATTCCACAAAGGGGCTGCATATTTGCGAGGAATGTGTCCTATCCCTCTCCACTGTTTTTGCAGGTCGATTAATATTTCTGTTGTTTCGTGCCAGTTTTCGCTATCTTTGAGCTCTTTTGCTTTTTCGCACAATTCTTTTTTCATGCGGAGATTAGCTGTTATTTCTTGTTTTTGTGATTTATAATAAGTGCGTCGCTTGTTAAAAAATTCGTCTCGACTTGCTTTCAACCGGTTATAGATTTCGGTATTTTCCTTTTTTGGCACAAATCCTATTGATTTCCATTCTTCGAGAATGTTCAAAAGTTCATCGGAGGCTTTTTGCCATTCTTTCACCGATTTAAGATTTTTTTGATTCAGCTTTTCTACTCGCTCACACAAATCAATCTTCATCTGCATATTGTGTTGACGTTCTTGTTTCAACTGGTCAAAATATGCCTGATGTTTTTTGTTCAGTTTATATGAAGCGTCTTTGAAGCGTTCCCAGATTGCATCCCTTTGGTCTCTTGGCACGGGACCGATTTCGCGCCATGCGTCGTGATATTGTTGCAACAGCGAAAAAGCATCGACAACCGAAGGATATTCCAGCAAAGCTTCTGCCTTGTGGATGAGTTCATTTTTAGCTTCCAGATTTCGTTTGAGGTCTAAATCACGCAATTCCTTATTAATCTTAACATAATCGTAGAATTTTTCTACATTATAATGCCAGGTCTCCCAAAGATCTTTTACATGATTTGCAGGCGCTTGAGCGATTTCTTTCCATTTGTTCTGTATATTATGGAATTTCTGAAAAGTAAGATTCAAGTTTTCTTCTTCATTTAACAAATCTTTAAGTTCTTCGATGATAACAAGCTTTTGCTTATAATTTTCTTCTTTTTGGCTTTCGGAACTGCGAAGGTATTCAATTTTTTTCTCTTTATATTTTTCCAGATATTTCTCAAACTCTTCCTCTACAGGATCGACGGTGTTTTCGTCATTCTCATAGTCATCGTCTTCGGAGAGCTTATCCCTGTCTTTATAGAACGCATTTCGAATTGCTTCCACGTCTTTTTTCACCCGTTCAATTGGAAAATTGTCAACAAGAATTTTGAGTTCATCAAGTAAAGTTTTTGATGACATCAAAAAATAATTCTTCACAATAGAAATTTCGCTTTCCGTCGCACTTTTTTCTTCTCCCAAATTCAATTCTTCCGGACAATAGGACTCTATTTGCGATTCTACAAATTCAACATTTTTTTCATCCTGGCCGTTCTCTCCATTTTCAATAACTTTATCTCTTTCACCTGTTTCCATAATCATTTTCGATTTTTGGTTGTATATCCATAAAACCTCGGATCAAATTCCGATGCAGCCGCAAATATAAATATTTTTTTCATACAAAACATATTTACTGCATTTTTACGCATAAATTAAGCAGTTACAATATGAAATTATTACGTTTTAACGGAACGTAATCCAGCAAAAGCCTGATTTTTGATGTAAAATATGTATGTCTGCAAAACTTTGAGATTTACGATTGTTGATTTGGCTTGCGCACGAAAGTAAATCTACAATCTAAAATCGCTGCTGGTGAGGGACTCTGTCATTTTATATTGTTCACCTTTGAGGCAGCTGGCGCTATTAATTTTGTGGATGAACACAACCTTTTTGGCGTTGGGATCGTCGGAAGAAGGATATTTTGTTATCGAAGGATCATCGTAAATAGCTTTGCCGTTCATGACTGCTGAGCCGGAACATGGCGGCAAAGTCAATACAGTTACATGACTGTTAATACCGTTCTCACTTATTAACGGTTGACTTCATGGTTTTTTAGGGTGTATTCCAAAATGTCGGAAATACCCTTACGCCGCCTTTTTTCTGATTAATCCCATCACGATATTCCATTTTTCACTCATGTAACAAGTTCTTAAATTTAACATATACTGCGCACGTTTTCTCGACCATCGTTGTCCGGATTGTTTCATTCTTTTTTGTACCACATTTCTGTTAGCGGCCTCAATAGCTCCGGAACCAATCTGTAATCCACGTTCTAAAAATGTCTTATAATCCATTCTTTCTTCGTTTGTTGTATAATAGTTAATCAATTTATTCGCTTCCTTTTTGATATTATCATCTTTTTTATCCGAAATTTTATTTATCTGTTTAAATACCTGTTTCAATTGGCTTTCCAGCAGTTCCTCTTTACGTTTATCAATCCAAATTTTTCGTTCCGTTTCGTTCGGTACTGCGATTTGTGCAAATGCTGCCATGTGTTCACATACATGATAATAATCTAAAATTTGAGTTGCATCTGGATACATTTCTGTTTGCCATTTATGTATCCAACATGCTCCATCTGAGATAAATACCAAATTTTCGCCTAAGTGTTCATATTTATCCAAGAATTGCTCCGCCTTTGATTCAAATTCTTGATGACTTCCTAAATGCGCTACATATTCGCTTTTTTCTAGAAAACTTCTTTTCAAAGTTTGCAATTTATGATAGGATTTATATGTTCTAAGTAATTTTACTTCTTCCCAACAGTTAAAAGGCTGGTCTTCCTTTTTTTCTC
>JAISXV010000283.1 GCA_031270335.1 Prevotellaceae bacterium
CGGGGACGAGACAGAAAATAAATTTTTCCGGTTGTAACTAATCGGTAAAGATGTTCTGTTTTATCTACATACAAGTAATTATTATTGCGGATTTCCTCGAACGACTGTATTCCTAACGGTAATTTTAATGTATTCATAAACTTTATTTTAATGAATTCAGACTGCAAAAGTAAGAAATAATTTTTTAATTCAACATCAAATAGATTTTTTGTCCTGCATTGTAAGAAGTACCCTGTTCCGGCGACTGTTTGACGATTGTCCCGATACCAGAATACGACACTTTCAATCCTCTGTTTTCGAGCAGAAAGACGGCGTCGCGCAGACCCATGCCTGTGACATCCGGAACAATTCCACGTTTTAATGACAATCCTGACACCTGCAGTTTTTTATTGACCGTGTCGATCCTGACCCAGCCATCGCTGTCAGCAGCAACCGGCAAATCAAGTTTTTCCGATAATATTGAAAGATTGTTACCTCTTGTATTTTTTATTATGGGAATGTTGTTTGCTGGAATTCCGACAGAGGCAAAATCTCTCTCGAAATGAAGAGCGTATATTCTGTCGGCAACTTTCCGGAACAATGGTACGGCGGTCGAACTTGAGTAAAGTTCATCTATATCTTTCTCCGATAGGAGTTTTGTGTAAAGTGCGATCATACAGGAATATTTCGGATTCTTTTCCGGAAAATAACCGCAAAAACTCAACAGGTCACGACTTAAATGATTTGCCGTTTCATAATTCTTTACATTTTCGAGCCATATTTTGACCGACCCCGTTTTCCCGACAATACCATACGGGCTTCCGGCGATTCGTCGTGCCGACCCCCGTCCGACAACACGCGACAGCGCTAACCGCACCGAATCCAATGTAGATTTCGAACATATCGCTTTATTAGTGATTTCTGTGTCGAATATTTCGGTTATGCCTGTTTTATGTCTGACCAGACCGCGAACAAGTCGCGGTTTCACCATTACCCCGTTGTTGGCTATAGCATTATAGAACGACAGGACATGAATCGGCGCCAACTGTATCTGGTATCCGTGCGAAAGTTTCAACATCGTTTCTCTGTTGTTGTTCTGAATGATATATGGTCTTGTTTCGTCCATGTTTGTTATCCTGTCGGTTATTTTCAGGGCTTTAATTGCCTGGATAAATTTGTTGATATCGCGGTCGAAAGCTTTGTCGATCATGTTCCCGGTGCCGATGTTCGATGAGTTTTCGATTATCTTTGAAACCGTTAAAAACGAATCAAGTTTGTTCTCTTCGGTCATCCGTTTATTATCCCTCCAGATTTTAGTATTGAACTTTTCGGAAAGACTGACCTTTCCCGTTTCCAGAGCGAGTGTCAGCGATATGGCTTTGAATGTTGATCCCGGTTCAATTGTGGCTTTGGCGGCATTGTTATACGTGTCGTGAATATCGCTGTAATTATCTTGATAATACGCTCCTACGTTTGCCATAGCTTTGATGTTGCCCGTAGCGACCTCCATCACTATTATTGCGCCTCCGACAAGCCGTTTGTCTTCGGATATTTTATTTTGTAACACGTTTTCGCAAATATCCTGGATACGAATGTCTATTGTAGTCAAAATGTTATCGCCGTTTTTCAGGTCGGCGTTATACATGTTTTCGATTCCCGAAAAAGTATTGTCGGTAGCAACCCCGATAGCCGAATGAGCAAAATTGTCTCCATAAGGATATATGCGTTTACCTGTTTCTTTGGTATAAATTCCGGTGACGTTCCGTCCACGTTTCTTTAAATACGGATTTTCGATTATCATATCCCTTTGGAATACATCAATTTTGTTCTTTAAAATAATTTCGGTAAACCATTTCCTTTTGTTCTCATTATCGTTGTTTTTTTCGTTTTCGGCTTTTACTCTCCCGTTGTATAATTCTCTGTAATAATCGCCTGCATTTCCTCCGACAGCCTTTGACAAAGCGCGGGCAAATTCTTTATATATATGTATCCTGAAAGTATCTAATTTCACTTGATGTTCGGATTCTTTATCCTTTGTAACTTTCCGTTCGTCAACCGTGTAGCGTTTGCCGACTCTCACGCCGAAATCGGCAAAAAGCGTATATTCAGGATAATATGTAGCAAGCGGGTTACCGTCGGAAGACAGGATATCGCCACGTCGAAAACTTTCGGAATTGATAAATTTTTCACGCACTTCTTTTTCTTCCGTTTTCAAGTACGGATTAAACACGGTAAACAAGCCCCAGGCAATACAATATATCGCAAAACCGACAAAAGAGCGATACAGGTATAATGTAACTTTATAGATTTTTTTCATTTTTCTACTCTTATTGGTGGTTTATTCGGTTCTTCAAGTTTCAAATCGTATTTATTCGATAAATCAAGAATATTCCGGTAATTGCTGAACTCAATAAATTCTTTAAGTTTCAGATTATATTTTACTTTGGCTCTCAACAAGTCTTCGTCCAATTTATTTTGCCGTCTGACTTCGAGGTCATATATCAGTCCGTTGCTTATATACAGTATGATCAGGAAGAAAACCAGCATAAGATACTTATAATGCCGACGAACGAAAACTGTTATGTAATCGTTGTCGTTGGAGACGGTCGAAAGTATTTGTTTAAATATTCTCATTTTGTTATTTTTTTTCAGCAATTCGTAATTTTGCGCTTCTCGAACGGCTGTTAAATCCGATTTCTTCGTCGTCGGGAACGATTGCTTTTTTTGTGATAACTGTAAACGGACTGACGTCGTTACCGTAAAAATCTTTGACCCTGCATCCTTCAACGTTTCCGGTTTTGATGAAGTTTTTGACCATCCGGTCTTCGAGCGAATGGTACGAAATCACTGACAGCCTGCCGCCCGTGACTAAAACATCTGTCGTCTGTTCCAGAAAGTGTTTCAACGAAACCATTTCCTTATTGACCTCTATCCGTAGCGCCTGAAAAACTTTCGACAAAAACTGTTTTTCATCCGTTTTCGGAACAAAAGGCTCAATTGTTTCAATCAAATCGGCTACCGACACAAATGCCTGTCGTTCTCTCGATTCCACAATTGCCCGTGCAAGTTTTCCTGCCTGTTTGAGTTCCCCGTATTCGAAAAAAACATGTTTGAGCCTGTCGTGCGGATACGTATTCAACACTGTCTGAGCGGTGAGTTCCGAATCCTGTCCCATCCGCATATCTAACGGGGCGTCGGGAAAACGGAACGAAAAACCCCTCTCGCCTTCGTCAAAATGATGCGACGACACACCCAAATCCGCCAGAATACCATCTACTTTACCAATATTATGGTATCTCAAAAAGTTTCGCATAAAGCGGAAATTATTTTTCACAAAAATCAAACGTTTGTCGTCGGGCAAATTATCTGCTACATCTTCGTCCCGGTCGAAAGCAATGAGTTTACCGTCTTTCAGGCGCGACAGGATTTCTTGCGAATGTCCCCCGCCCCCGTAAGTTGCATCGACATAAATGCCATTTACCTTTATTTCAAGCGCGTCCACGCTCTTTTTCAGAAGCGCCGGGACATGGTAAACTGTAGCTTTATCAATCATTTTTTGTACACTTTTGAGTGCAAAGATACGAATTATTTTTTACAAAAATTTCGGTTATTAAAAAAATCACTATATTTGCGTCCTTAAAAAATTAACGTACATAGTTTGATGAGCGAAGAAAAGGAAATAAAAGTTACCGGAGCGAGAGTACATAATTTAAAAAATATCAATGTTTCTATACCTAGAAATAAACTCACGGTAATAACCGGATTGAGCGGAAGCGGCAAATCGTCATTGGCTTTCGACACTATTTACGCCGAAGGACAACGACGATATTTAGAGACAATGTCGGCTTATGCCCGGCATTTCATGGGAATTCCCGAACGTCCTGACGTCGAACATATCACAGGACTTAGCCCCGTGATATCCATAGAACAGAAGACCACGAACAAAAATCCGCGTTCGACCGTTGGGACGATTACCGAAATATACGATTTCCTTCGTCTGCTGTATGCCCGTGCGAGTATTGCATATTCGTATGCCACAGGCGAGCAGATGGTTAAATACTCCGACAGTCAAATTGTCGAAATGATAACCGAAAAGTTTAACGGCAGAAAAACCGCTATTTTGGCGCCCGTAGTCAGAGGCAGGAAAGGGCATTACAAAGAACTTTTCGAGCAATGGAGTAAAAAAGGGTTCAACAGGGCAAGAGTGGACGGCGAAATGATGGAACTTGTCGATAACATAAAACTTGACCGTTACAAAACTCACTTTATCGAAATACTTATCGACAGATTGATTCCGTCGGAAAAAGACGAAACCAGATTGAAAGAATCCATTGCCTTATCAATGAAACACGGAAAAGGCATAACCATGATTCTTGACATGGATAGCGGCGATATCCGGTATTACAGTCGGATGTTGATGTGTCCGACTACAGGAATTTCGTACGTCGAGCCTGCTCCATACAGTTTTTCGTTCAACTCTCCGCAGGGCGCCTGTTCGCGTTGCAGCGGTCTGGGCGTCATTCCCGAAGTGGACATGAAAAAAATCATTCCCAATCCTGAAACGAGTATCAAAAAAGGAGGAATCATCCCGCTGGGAATGTACAGAGACAATATTATTTTCGCAAAATTGACGGCTATTGCACGCAAATACAATTTCAACCTCGACGACAAGATTAATGATATTCCGGAAGAAGCGATGAACGTCATTCTTTATGGAACGGGAGAACCGTTGAAAATTGATAACTCCGTCGGCGTTTTATCGTCGTATATGCTTAATTTCGAGGGATTGCTGAATATCCTCTACGACTCCGCATCGGCTGAAAAAGAAGAATCGGAAACAGCAAAAACCGACCGTTACATACGATACGTGAAATGTCCCGAATGTGGAGGTACAAGGCTGAAAGAAGAAGCTCTCTATTTCCGTATCGCCGAAAAAAATATTGCCGAAATTTCGGCAATGAGTATCGCCGAACTGCATGATTTTCTTTCGACAATAGACGATAAACTGACAAAAAAACAAAAAGCGATTGCTACGGAAATTCTGAAGGAAATACGTACCCGTCTGGAGTTTCTGAAAGATGTGGGATTGAGTTATCTTTCGCTGGACAGGAGTACGCGTTCGCTTTCGGGCGGCGAGAGTCAGAGAATACGACTGGCTACGCAGATTGGTTCCAAGCTGGTGAATGTGTTGTATATACTCGACGAGCCGAGTATTGGACTGCATCAGCGCGACAATCTGAGACTGATCAATTCGCTGAAACAACTCCGCGACGCCGAAAATTCGGTTATTGTGGTCGAACATGACGAAGAAATGATACGCGCTGCCGACCATCTTGTTGATATCGGACCGTTTGCAGGAGAACATGGCGGCGAAGTCATCGAAGAAGGACATCCTTCCAAAGTACTCAAAGGCGATTCGCTGACAGCGCAGTATCTCGACCGTCGGAAACAGATTGAAATACCGGAAAAACGCCGCAAAGGTTCCGGACAGTCAATCGTCCTCAAAGGAGCCACAGGAAACAATCTCAAAAACGTTACCGTCGAATTTCCGTTGGGTAAATTTATCTGCGTCACAGGAGTTTCGGGAAGCGGAAAATCGTCGTTGATAAACGAAACTCTGCATCCAATACTTAGCAAACACTTCTACCGCAGTTTCAAAGACCCGCTGCCTTACGAAACGATATCGGGCATGGAGTTAATCGACAAAGTTGTCGAAGTTGACCAGTCGCCTATCGGACGCACGCCGCGCTCGAATCCTGCGACTTACACCAACGTGTTCGCTTTCATCCGCAAACTGTTTGAGGCGACGCCCGAAGCAAAAATCAGAGGATATAAGGCGGGGCGTTTTTCGTTTAACGTGAGAGGCGGAAGATGTGAGGAATGCAAGGGCGCCGGAGTGCAGATTATCGAAATGAATTTCCTTCCCAATGTGCATGTTACATGCAAAAATTGCGGAGGTAAACGTTACAACAGGGAAACTCTGGAAGTTAGATATAAAGGCAAAGCCATCAACGAAGTTCTTGATATGACTACCGAAGAAGCCTGCGGTTTTTTCGAAAACATTCCGTCGATATATCAGTATCTCAAAACTCTGTACGACGTAGGTTTGGGATATGTGAAACTCGGACAGCCGAGTACTACTCTTTCGGGAGGCGAAAGTCAGCGTGTGAAACTCGCAACGGAACTGGCTAAACGCGACACAGGAAAGACTTTTTACATCCTCGACGAACCTACTACAGGATTGCATTTCGAAGATGTCAGGGTGTTGCTGGGCGTTCTCAACAAACTGGTCGACAGGGGAAATACGGTTCTGGTGATAGAGCATAATCTCGACGTAGTGAAAACGGCGGATTATATCATTGACCTCGGCATGGACGGCGGAGCAGACGGCGGTGAAGTGCTTTGCACCGGAACGCCGGAAGAAATTGTCAAACAGATGAAAGGATATACGGCAGAATACCTGAAAAGAATAATTGAGAATTGAGAATGGAGAATTGAAAATGGAGAATTGAAAATGGATAATGGAGAATTAAAAGTGGATAATGGAGAATTAAAAATGGAGAATTGTTTGTCGTCGAAAAAAACGTCGTCCAATCATTCTCAATTCTCAATTCTCAATTCTCAATTCCCTAGTAGTCATTCTCAATTCTCAATTCTCAATTCTCAATTCTTCAGTCAATTCCTCAAGATAGGATACAATTCCGGCAAAGACAGCAAATTTCCGGAGATATCGTTAGATGTTAATAATCCCGGACTGATTGTGTTGCTCGGTCGAAACGGGGTTGGCAAAAGTACTTTGTTACGTACTTTGGCGGGTTTGCAGTCTCCCGTTTCGGGCGAGTTAAAATTGATGGGCAAGGATATTTCACAATATTCACAGCGCGAAAAATCATCGCTAATCAGTTTTGTCTCAACCGAAAAACCGAATATCGCCAATATGACGGCTTTCAATCTTGTTTCCTTAGGGAGGTATTCTTACACCAATTGGCTCGGTTCTCTAAACGAAAACGACGAACAGATTGTTCGCAATGCTATGAAAATTGCCGGCGTCACGCATCTTGCCAATGACAATATCAACGAAATCAGCGATGGAGAACTGCAACGGGTAATGATTGCACGAACTTTAGCGCAGGATACGCCCGTCATTATCCTCGATGAACCCGTAGCTTTCCTTGACCTCCCAAATAAGTTCGAAATATTGTTGTTACTCCGCAATCTGGCGTGGAACGAAAAGAAAACCATAATCCTCTCCGCCCACGACTTTGACATCGCCATACGTTTGGCAGACATGTTATGGATAATGACCAGTGAAACACTCGAACAGGGAGCTCCCGAAGATTTTGCGCTCAACCACGGTTTCAAAGCGATATTTAAGGATTCGGGAATATTCTTCGACTACAAAACGGGAATCGTTGACGCCGGAATAAATCTCACTAAAGAAATCTCGCTTGTATGCGACGACGCCAATACCGGCTTCTGGCTGACAAAAGCGTTTAATCGTCTGGGATTCCGCGTCTCCAATGCCGCCGCAATATCCGTCGAAGTGAAAAACGGTAATTATATCTGTAAAAAAGATAATGTGGAAAAAGAATGTTGTTCAGTTTATGAACTTTGCAAGACATTGCAGGAATTGTGAACTTGTTTCAGAATCCTCTGCACAAAGGGGATTGCGGGTCAAGCCCGCAATGACGAACCAGTCAAGCCCGCAATGACGGAACAGTCAAGCCCGCAATGACGGGTCAAGAACGCCGAAGGCGTTCAAATTGAATAACCTCGAACAAGCGTAGCGTAGTTCGGGGTAACGCAAACACGAACATCAACTCCGAAAGAGTTGAACTGCTACGCAGTTCTAAAGAGTTGGCGACATATACCTCGAGCTGCGCCTTCGGCTTGCATGGGGTTATTTTGTTGTTGTTATTGTTGTTGTTGTAGAGACGCAAAATTTTGCGTCTTTACGCGTCTCTACGCGTCCTGCGCAGGGAATCGGATTTTCTTAATTAGTTGTTTGACCAAAATTTTTGGAATAATTTTTAGGAGAATAATCCGATAACTTATCCAAATCCTCTTTTTTCATTTTCGCAGGGAAAGGGTTACTTTGTGAAACCAAAATTTCTCTCTCGTAGAAAAAAAATTTCTCTCTCGTAGAAAAAAAATTTCTCTCTCGTGGAAAAAAAATTTCTCACTCGTGAGAAAAAAAGCCAGTCATAATGAAAGGTATTATTCTTGTTTTTTCATTATGTATTCAGATATTATGAGCTAAAAAATTTCATACTTTTTTACATTTTTAAGATATTTTATGTCGTTTTCAGTATAATTTTGTTAAAAAACATTAAATTATCAACTGTTTTTGTTGCCGATTTGAAAATAAGTTGTACCTTTGCGGCACTGTTCGTTTATTAATTTTTTTGATATGAATATACAATAATGTAACGATAAACGGCAGACGATATGTAGAGAAGTAAGGAACTAATGAGGTGTGAATGATGAGCAATGACAAATCACATAAATCATAGTTCAGACAGTTATTGAGTTAAGAATATTTAAGTAAGTACGAGATATGAAAAAGAAAATATTATTATGTGCAGTTATCTGCATTTGTTTAGCGCCAATATGTGCGGCACAGCAGGAAAACGCCGCCGCCAATGAGGCGGGTTTTCCCGAAACTTTTGTCATGGATGGCGAACGAACTTCGTTTGCATACGGCAGGGTGAAAGCGTACAACAAAATCGCTATCGGACTCGCCGACGAAGGCGTGTACGAATTACGTGGCGATTCGGCTGTCTGGTTAGTCAATCATCCCGTCCGCCAGGATGAAATAATTTGCAAAATTGCCGGCAATTTTACGGATAACAAACTGTTTGTCCATGTCATTCCCGACGAAAGCCGGACGCCAATTGATACCATTTGCGTATATAGCACGAACAGTTCAATGATTTTCGACAAAGCCGGAAATATTACCGGAACAATTAAAACCGATGGAACGGTTGCTTCTTCGCAAGGAAAAACGCTGCTGACGAACCTGCACAGCGTCGATAAACTCCTCGCTGCATTCTTCTTCGTCTATCATTACACGCCCATCAGAAAACAATTGATAATTAACAATTAACAATTAACAATTAACA
>JAISXV010000286.1 GCA_031270335.1 Prevotellaceae bacterium
TACCGTTTTCTGTACCGTTTTCTGTACCGTTTTCTGTACCGTTTTCTGTACCGTTTTCTGTACCGTTTTCTGTACCGTTTTCTGTACCGTTTTCTGTACCGTTTTCTGTACCGTTTTCCATTGCTTTTACTGCTTCCAAGTCTGCATTCATTATTGTAACCTTGAAAGCGCTGATATCGTCGAAATTGAATATGGCTAATCCGTTTTTGTTTAATATCAACTCTTCCTGAACCATGTTGATTCCCCGACCAAAACGGTTTACATAACCGAACGTTTTCATTGCATTGGCTATAACAGGATTACGATAATCGTTCTCTTGCGGAAAATTATCGGGATTCACTTTTCCATACAGATTTCCGGGATTGTCGATTTCGATTCTGTCGGAATATTCGTAGAATTTAGCGGGCGCATTTGTCTGATAATTACGGTGCATAACAAGATTCATCGCTAACTCGCGAATCGCCTCGTATGGATAATTAATTGTCATTTCCTCACGTAAAACGGTAACAAAAACAGGACGTTGTTTTTGAATCGTATATTTGATGAAATAATCCAATTCTTTCAACATTGTAAGCAAATTGCCGGAAAATTGTCTCTCGTTCAACACTTTGGAAGTTATATTTTTACCCGCAAACTGCACATATTGGATATAAGCGCCGAAAAGAATGTATTTGGGGTCTTTTCCGACTAACAAAATACCGCCTACAGTTGGGCAATTATGAGCAAGGTCATAAAGTTTCAGCGATGCCAACTGTTGTTTAATTATTCGCTTGTCTCTTTTCAATACGCTGATATCCACAAATTTGGGAAGATATTTTCGTTTAAACAAATCTAAATCCAAATCGTCGATTGTACTCTGCAAACAAGGCGTTGTATCGAATGTTGGCGATTTTATTTCACTTTTTTCACGAAGAATTCGTTCCTCTTCTTCATTGGCTTCGCTTTTTCTGGCTCCGATACGGACGTATGTTACGCCTTTGTATTTAACCGGCGTATTTTTGCATGGCTGCACTACAACGACAGCGATATCACCTTCGGGAAAAGAAAATTTTTCAACCATCAGCGCCGGCTTAGGCTGTATATTACCGTCGGAACGCAAAGCGGCGAGATTTCTCAACAATTCGTCCGTGACTTTCAATCCATTGAGGTTGCCATTGTCAAAAGCGCCAATCAACAGGTAGCCGGGTTGCCTTTTATTCGGCAAATCGTTTGCGAAAGCGCAAATCGCTTTGGCAAACTTGTCGGTATCCTTTGTGGATATCGTTCGCTCAACTCTTTCGTTTTCAATATCATTGAGCAGAAATCTTATTCGGTCTTTCGTAATCATATTAACTTGGATATTCAATTCTTGAGTGGTAAATATTTTTCAATTTATTTTTGATTATGCTTTTGGCTGCATTTATCTCTTTCAGAGTGATATTTGAATCGTTATACAAGCCGTCAGAATGTTGGCGGTCAATGATTTTGTCCACTAATTCGTTCAATTTGACTTCGTCGGGATGAGCGAGGCTTCGGGATGCGGCTTCACAGGAGTCTGCCATCATCACGACGACCATTTCCTTTGTCGAAGGATTGGGTCCGGGGTATGTGAATTTTTCGGCGGCATCCTGGTCGTCAGGATGTTCGTCGATATATTTTTTGTAGAAGAAATACACTAACGACTTGCCGTGATGCGTTTTGATAAAATCGATTATTGCGTTCGGAAGGTGGTGTTTATGAGCAAGTTCTACGCCATAAACGACATGTTCGATGATTATCCTTGCGCTTTCTTCCGGCGAAATTTTGTCGTGCGGACTGATGCCGGACGGTTGATTTTCAACAAAAAACGCAGGATTTTTCATTTTTCCAATATCGTGATACATAGCGCCTGCACGCACTAACAGGGGATCGCCGCCGATTTCGCTGATAACCGCTTCGGCGATATTTGCCACCTGCATGACATGTTGAGCCGTTCCCGGCGCTGTCTCTGCTAAATCTCTGAACAACTTGCGGTTGGTGTTGGCAAGTTCGACAAGTCGCGAAATTGAAACAAATCCGAAAAGACGTTCGAACAGAAACGTAAACTGATACAAAATTATCACCAATAAACTGTTTATCAGGAATAAAAGCGGAACATACCAGGAGAAATCCGCCAAACTGCCTTCGTGAAGCAATTTCAAGGAGACATATCCGATCATGGAAACCAGCAAAATCAGTAATCCCGTGAAAAACAGTTCGCCCCGCTCATAACTCTTTTTGAAACCGATGACAGCAGTTACCCCAGCCATGGAATTGATAAGCACAAATTCGAAACTTGCAGGCACAAAACTTCCAATGAGCAAAATCATGAAAAAATACATGTAAATCGCTGGACGTGAGTAAAAAAACGAAGAAATATATATCGGAACAATCGTAAACGGAATGGCATAAATCAGGTTTGGATGCACTTTTAAAATCTGTAATGCAACTACAATGAAAACCGTTTGCAATATAACGATGAAAATCAGACATTTGTTTTCGACGAGCATTGTTCTCCGGAACGTCAAAAGCAGGGCGAATATACATCCCATACAACCGAAAATAAGTAACAAACGTCCCAATATTGTCAAAAACCTGTTTCCTCCGGCATGGCTTTTTTCGTATTCCTTTTTTAAGGACGAAAGAATCTTAAATGCTTCAGGAGTAATCTGTTCGCTATGAGAGATTATCTTCGTTCCTTCGCTTATCATTCCTTCGGTCGGCAATATTGCATCAAGATTTTTGTGCCTGATTTTCGAGGTCAAAGTTTCGTCGAAAACCAGATTGGGAACGATGAACTGAGCAAGATTGATATTGTCGGTATAATAGTATTGAAAAACAGCATTGAAAATGTAATCGTATGCGGAATTTTGCGTAAACAGTTCGGATACAGGAATTTCTTCATAAGTATTTCCCCGGACTATCGCTATGGACTTGTCTTTAAGTTCCGTAAATTTCGACGCATCAATTATTCCTCTGTTATACAAAGTAATAAATGAATCCTGTAACAATGAAAACCATTTGTTGTCGGAGCCGGTTTTTTCTTTCAGCAACGTCAACTGCCTGGTAACTGCCGAAGAATCAAGGATAAAGTAGTTTAATGATCGTTTCAGCACGCGTGCATGCTCTTCCTGCAATTCCGCTTCGCTTTTGTAAACGGGAAAATCGAAAGGAGCGTTCAATTCGTCGTAAAGCCACAATTCGCCCTGATTAAATTCGTATCCGAATTTTCCGCCTCCCGGCATGAAAAACAATATCACAACGGAAGCGATAAAGAAAAATATCAGCGCTTTACGATACTGTAATATGTTTATTTTCCGGCTCATTCTCTTTTAATTTCGATACTGTCGCGAGTATATTCCAACAGAAAACACCCTTCATTAACAAAACCGTCGTTGATATTGTTTCTGACAAGTTTGTATCGCGATTGCAGCAACACCGAATCGAATCCGGAGACACAATTCTGAAAATCAGCGCCGTATTTTCTCAATACAGACAGAAAATAATATGTCGCATCATATCCGAGAAAAGCATATTTTTCGGGTTCGCTGTTGTATGCTTTGCGATATAACTGCACAAAAAGTTTTGCCGCCTCATTGTTGTAATCAACGAAAACAGGTTGAGCCAAATGTACGTTAGTGTTGAAATACAGGCTTTTTTCGATTAGCCCGAACGATTGCCATTCGTCTCTTCCATATACGCTTAACCGATGTTTAACTAAATTCAGCCGGTCTATCAGGTCAGACACAAACGGTTGATTTTTCGATGATTCAGCTGCCGGACATACAAAAATCAGATTGAGTTTGTTGACGTCTAAAATATCTTTGTATTCCAAATCTCTCCTCGCCATTTTGTGTGTTTGTTCCACAAATTTTCCGAATCGTTTTTTCAGCGCCGCCCTGTATTTATCCAGCATCAGGCTGTCCGGTTTGTCAGGTTTGACCAGTATTGGAAAGACGTCTTCGTTGTACTGTTTGTTAATAAGTTTTTGGAAAACAGCATTATCCGAAGGATGCAACTGTACGACGTACGGATTGTTTACGACAAAAGAATGAGCAGCGTTTTCGTAAGGCACGACTAAGTGAATCCGGTTTTCGTAGGCGTAAGCGGCAAGTTTAGCGAGGTCGTTGACAGGCGTTTGCGCAATTATAACGTTTGATTCTCTCAGTTCGGACGAACGCAGTATGCGATCGACGCTGTTACTTCTTCCGACGTCAAATGAATTTAATTTTATTGCCAATCCTTTGTTTTTCATTTCATTCACGGCAATCAAAGCGCCACCCAAAAACGACGTCCCCGATAAATCCAATGTTCCGTCGTCCTTTTTTAAAGGCATTACAAGCGATATTGTGAACGTTGTTCCTGATTGATAGATATATTCGGCACAATCGGCGTTGCCGCGAATTACCGTCTCTTCACGTTCGGGTTTGGGTTTATCGCTATCGTCGTCACCCCAGTTGAATGTAAGAGCAGGATTCCTTACCGGCTGTTTTTCACGTTCTTTCTTGTCGTCCTTGTCACGATCCTTCTTATCGTCCTTTTCACGCTCTTTCTTGTCGTTTTTGGCGTCGGGCTTTTGTTGCTGCTGAACTGCAACGTTCTGTTTCTTAACGGGAACACGTATTTCGGCGCCCATGACAGGTTTGTTTTCTATTCCCGGGTTCACATTTTTGACGTCGTCAACATTGGTTTTGAACTCTTTTGCAATACTTTTCAGTTTGTCGCCCTGTTTCACCTTATACAAAATGAAATTCCACTGTTCATGAGGATATTTGTCGATAAAATGGCTGTAATTAGGAACTTTTATCTTCATTCCTTCAACTATTTTTTCAGGATCGGCAATAGTAGTATTGACTTCAAGTATTTCGTTTACAGAAAGATTGTATGTCTTGGCAATCTGACTTAATGTTTCATCTTTTCGTATTACGTGAAAATAGTAAAACAGACTACCGCTCTTGTATCCTCCCGAATTAGGAAGTGTCTGCGCCGGAGAAACCTTCCCACACAACAAGATAAATAGCGTAATATACAGGCAGTTACAAAATAATCTCATAAAATAATTTTACTTACAAAAAAATACAAATCGCTGCAAAAGTACTAAAAATTTGATTACAACAAGATAAATTATGTCGGTATTATTTCTTTTGCTTCTTTCAATGCTTCATCGGCTTGCTGTATCAAATCCTGTTGATTATATCTTTTCAAGATATTCGACAAATCGATTAATCCTCTGTACGAAAAATAAGCATTTCGTTCGATGATTGCATTCGCTCCGAATTTATGTGACAGAGCGGAAAAATACCTGACCTCTTTCTTATATTCGTCTATAAGCCGTTGCGACAGCGAAATTCCATATTCCGTCAAACCGGCGAAGAAATAATTGTCAACCACCGGATTAACACTGAGTGCATACAGCGAATAAGTCGCGCTTGATACGCCTTTTTCCATTTCGGGCATCACCTCATGATATTTTTCCATTAACTGTTTCAGCCGGTCTTTGTCGCCGTTTGTTTTGAAATAGTCTGCCAGAGAAAAGAAAGCGTTCCTGTAATGCGGAATCATCTGTTGGCGTGATGTTTCGTCAACAAAAACATTCGGGTCGTTCAGCCCCCTGAAACGGTATTTATTGACCAGCAAATCGAAACTTTTATCGACATTAACAGGATGTTTCTTAGTATTTTCGGGGAGTAGCCGTTTGACAAGACCTTCGTCGCGCAAGTTATCGTCGATTCCCATAAAGAAATCTTTGTCGCTGCCTCCGTAATAAATTGGACGGTCGTTAAAATTGCTGGCGGCAAAATCAAGAGCGCCGAGTTTAGCTCTTGTAATCCAGTTGCCCGAAAGTTTGAAATTAATATTCGGCACAATGGCGGATGTATCAACGATTAAGCCCGCTTTGATAAATTTGGCAGTATCTACCGGCAACACAAGGTTTCTGGCAGGAAACATATTGTATCCCGACATGACAGTTTTGCCGCCAAAATACAGTTGCAAAGCCTGTTTGAGGTTTAGCAAGGGTCGCATTTCCCTTATCGGAGCAGCGCCTTTCGAATCGCCCGTTATCTGTTCGACAGTGGCGGTTGTAGCCAAAGGAGGCGCTTCGTATGTACGGCTCATCATTTGAGTATAATACCAGTCGGATTCCAGATACATGAAATTGATGATTTTGATGTCTCTGCGAACGCCTTCAACTTCCTGATTATACCATGTAGTGAAAGTGTCGATATCGCCGAAAGTGTAGAGTATTGCATTTTTATCGCACGAAATAAGATAATTATATCCGAAATCCGTAGCGATATACCGTCCCGAGCGGTCGTGGTCGTCCCAATTTTGCTGCACCATGATTGCCGGAACCGGAAGACCTGCCAACAAAGCTAAGGGCGCAGCGATTTTCTCTTTCGTCACTTTCGCCAACAACTTGAATACATACACAATACCCAATCCTATCCATATTGCGAAAGCATAGAACGAGCCGGCATAAGCATAATCCCGTTCACGCGGTTCGTCGGGCGTCTGATTCAGATACAATATAATCGCTATACCGGTGAAAAAGAACAGCAAAGTGACAATCGTAAATCCTTTTTTATCCTTTTTAAATTGATACAGCAACCCAAGAAGCCCTAATATTAAAGGTAGAAAATAATATTTGTTAGCGCCTTTGTTTTCAGTCAGATATTTCGGACGGTCGTCGTCCATTGTCCCCAGACGTGCTTCGTCGATAAATTTTATTCCCGAAATCCAGTTACCTTTAGTCGGATCCGATTTTGAGGCTTGCATATCGTTCTGTCGCCCGGCGAAATTCCACATAAAATATCTCCAGTACATAAATCCCATCTGATAGTCGAAAAAGAAATGAAGATTATCGGTAAACTTAGGATTCGTTCCTTTGACATACGCTTGATATGCCTGTGTATGACTTTCTTTCCGGTTGCTCCACATACGCGGAAACAAAGTCGTTTTAAGATATTTGCGCGTGGACGTCACATCTTCGACGTATTTATCGCCTACACGCACGTATGTATTTTTGGGAATATCCTTGTATTTATCGGCGTCGGTATAATAAGGTCCTGACACCAGCGGCGCCGAGCCGTACTGTTCACGGTTGATGTATTTTATCAAGGAAAAAATATTGTCGGGACGGGTCTGATTCATTGGCGTATCAGCCGATGAACGTATGACTATCATGGCGTAACTGCATAACCCGAGTAAACAGAACGACAATCCGAGCGCTATGGTATTCAACACAACTTGCCGTTTTTGATACGTATAATATATAATGTATGACAGCGCCGCTATCACTGCCACTACAAAGAACAGCAATCCGGAATTTATCGGAAGCCCGAAACTGTTTACGAACAACAGTTCAAACCATGAAGCTATCACCGGAGTTTGTGGAATGACGCCCCATACCAGCGTTCCGAGTAAAATGATGGAAATGATGCTTGTCCATATTATTCCTTTGGTTGTTATTTCGTATTTTTTGAAATAATATACAAAGACAATCGCCGGAACAACCAGCAAATTAAGCAAGTGTACGCCAATCGACAATCCTGTGATATAGGCGATAAGTATCAGCCATCGGTTCGAATATGCCGAATCGGCTTGTTCTTCCCATTTCAGTATCGCCCATAAACTCACCGCCGTAATAAACGACGATGCGGCGTAAACTTCTCCTTCGACCGCCGAAAACCAGAATGTGTCCGAAAATGTGTACGCCAGTGCGCCGACAATTCCGCAACTCAATATCATAATCGTTTCGGAAACCGACAGTTCCGTCGTTTCTTTGTTCACAAACCGGCGCGCCAGATGCGTAATGCTCCAGAACAAAAACAGGATAGTGAATGCGCTGCACAATGCCGATAAAATATTCGCCATCAACGCCACATTTTCCGGAGACACAAACATGGTGAACAGATGCCCCAATAAAGCGAACAATGGCGCTCCGGGAGGATGTCCTACTTCGAGTTTGTCTGCCGACAAAATAAATTCACTGCAATCCCACAGACTTGCCGTAGGTTCAACGGTTGCTATGTAAGTAAATGCAGCTATGGCACATACTGCCCATCCCGTAATGTTGTTTAATCTTTTATAATTCATTTCTATAAATTCAATATTTGAATAAATTCTTATTTTTTTATGCGGCAAAGGTAATACTTATTTACATATTACCGCATATTTTTGCCGATTTTTTTTATTTTACGGTTGTAAAACGACAAAATATTCAAGTTTTATCCCGATTATTTGCTTTCACTGTAATATGTTTATTTAAAATATTATACCTGTCGAAAAATGATGTAAAATCATGTTTTAAAACAGGAATTTTCGGGAAAAATTTGGCAGTTATAAAAAAAGCAGTACCTTTGCACCCGCTTTTTGAGGATTCAGTAGCTCAGCAGGTAGAGCACATCCCTTTTAAGGATGGGGTCCTGGGTTCGAGCCCCAGCTGGATCACATAACTTACGATTTTAGATTACCCTCGAGCGCAAAATGAGATAAAGATGCGCGATAAATAATACGGTTAAAAAACGACATTTTTTGCCAGAAATTAATAATTGTGGATCTAAAAATCGTATTTTTTTTAAACAAAAACTAAAAATACGCTCAATCACTTTTTTTCTTCGCAATTTGCTGTTTTGTCGCTATTTAATGATTTTTTTGAGCTATTGTATAATGTTAAAAAAGATTGATTTAGAATAATATTTGTTAAAATTAAACCAAAATATTTTGAGGTTGTCAGATTCTTCTTAATTTTGCGGTTAATTCTGAAAGTAAATTTATAATAAAATGAGAATTGCGTTTATTATATTATCGTTAATGGTTTCATGCATTTTGAGTGCAGAGAACAAGGAATCGAAAAAGGCGGATAAATATTTTGTTACAGGCGATTATGTCAATGCAATAGAGATGTACAAAGTAGCATGGGAAAAAGAAGGCAGTCCCTCCGAACGGGCGTTATACAAATACCAGATAGGGATATCGTACTATCGGTTAAATGATGTTTCCAACGCTGAAAGGAACCTGAATGATGCTATAAAACAAGGTTATATGTCGGCAGATGCGTATTTAATGCTTGGCGATGTTCAATTGAAACTCGGGAAGATGGACGAAGCAAAATCGTCGTATGAATCGTACGGTCTTGCGAATCCGGGCGACAATTCTATTGCGGTCAAGATCGCGTCGGTCAAGTTTGCAAAAGAAAATCAACAAAATCCGTCTCTGTTCAGAATAGAACCTCTGGACAATAAAGTCAACTCTAACAAAAATGAGTTTGGAATAAGTTATTTCAATGAATCACTGATATTTTCATCGACAAGAAATATTTCGTCTGCCGACGATGCAGATGCAGATGAAGACGTCAACAAATATTCCGACAGAACAATACCCGAAAAACAACAGAAGAAAAATTATACCAAAGAAGGACTTGCCAAAACTTCGGTGTGGATGGCAACAAGCTCCGGCGGCAATTATAATCGTGCCAAGGATATACAGGAATTGGGCAAGATGAAAGATTTTTCGGACGACGGAATTATGATTTACAATCCGTATTCACGACAGGCGTATTATACACGTATAGAGGGCAAAAAAGCTTATATCTATTCGATGAAGATAGTCGGCAATAAATGGCAAAAGAACGAAAAAATCGAAGTTCAAAGTCAGGGAGAACCTGTCGGACATCCGTTTATGACTCCCGCAGGCGACCGTATCTATTTCACATCGACGATGCCCGGCGGTAAAGGAAAAAGTGATATCTGGTATATCTCAAAAATGGGCGACACATGGAACAGTATGCCTGTCAATGCCGGCGACAATATCAATACTGTTGGAAATGAAGTCTATCCGCATATATGCGACGGCTATTTCTTTTATTCTTCCGACGGACGTATCGGAATGGGAGGTCTGGATATTTATGTTGCCAAAGTGACAAGTTCGGGATTCGAAAGATCTGTTAATCTTGGTGTTCCATTCAATTCTACTGGTGATGATTACAATTTGGTTATACGGCTCGACAAGTCCGAAGGTATGCTGGTCAGCTCACGAAATATCAAAAGGGGATCGGATATTTATCGGTTCGACGGTTTCCCAAGCAATCTTACAATTGCCGGAGCGGTAAAAGATTCAAATACAGGAATATCTATATCCAATGTGTCGATAGAACTGTTTATTGAAAATAAATCGCTCAACAAAATAGTTTCCGACGTCAACGGCGATTTTGTCATTCCCGTTCTTCCAAATACAACGTACAGATTGACAGCGTCGGTGCCGGGATATTCTCCTTCCGAAAAGGCATTTACCAGTCCGGGCGACCTGTTCGCACGAATCAGTAAAGAAAGCGGAATCAATCTCGACTTCACTCTTCAGGCAAATGCAGCGGTAATTTCGGGAAAAGTGTACGATATCCAGACTTTGACGCCTCTGGAAAATGTTACTGTCATCTTGATTGCCAATGGAATAATACAGAAAACAACAAACGTCGATCCAAGCGGTATCTACAAATTCTCAGAATTGACAAGCAATACTGATTATACTGTAAGAGTCGATCCCAAAGGATATTTCTGGAATAATAAGAATGTACATGTTACCAATAGCAGTCAACGTTATGAATATAATAAAGCTAACGGGCATGATCTGGATTTTGCTCTGCAAAAGTTCGATGTCGGTAAAGAAATTATTGTTCCGAACATCAGTTTTCAGGAAGATAAACCCAATCTCCTTACGGAATCATACAAAGAATTGGACAATCTCGCTAACGTGCTCATTCATAATCCTCATTGCATCATACAACTAAAAGGGCATGTGGATATAACGTATAAATCGACAGCAGCTAAAACTCTGTCGCAATACAGGGTTAATGTGGTAAAAGACTATCTGTTATCTAAAAAAGTTAATCCTGCACAATTGATAACTCCGCAAGGTATGGGATCTCAAAATCCGCTGGTACGAAACCCTGTCTCGTCAGACGAACACCGAATGAATAACAGAATCACATATACCGTGACCAGAGTAGATGCCATCAAAGAGTTGGAATACTCGCGTATACCTGTTGCAGGAGCTGTTGCGCAAACAAAACAGACGGGTACAGGTTCAAACGTAACAAGAACAGGCTCGTCACAGCAAACAACATCAACGCCAACAACATCGTCGCAAACAAGGCAAACAACAACACCGTCGCAAACAAGGCAAGCAACAACAACGCCGGCTCAGACGTCGTCGCAAACACCGACACGTACGCAACCACAGCAAGTTACGCAACAACCGGCACAGTCGCAGCCTTCGAATTCCGGCGCTCAAAATGACGGGGCATTTATCGTTCAGATTGCAGCAGGCGGCGTTTTGGATTTAAAGCAGCCCGGTTTTGCAAAAGTAACAACGCAGTTAGGTTTTGAAGTCAAATATAAACTTGTTGACGGAAAATATAAATATTTCGTCGGGTTCTTCAGTACATTGACGGAGGCTAAAGATATTGTTGATAAGTTGAAACAAATAGGATTCAAAGATGCGTGGGCGCGCAGTAAATATTGACAGTTTTTTTACTCCCGTGACGGTTCCCGATTATCCTTTCAGGATAACATACAGAGATACATCTGTTTGGATTGGTTCGTGTTTCACGTCAAATATTGGTGAAGCAATGAAATCGTTGAAATTTCATTGCGAAGTAAATCCTTTCGGAGCATTGTACAATCCTGCATCCATACTTTTGGCGTTGAAGATGTTGCTCGGAAAAAAAATGCTGTCGTCCGGAGATTTGTTTGAGTTTAACGAACTGTGGTCTTCGTTTCTGTTTCACAGTTCGTTTTCGGATATCGACAGGTCGAAAGCGCTGGAAAAGATGAACAAAGAGTTGTCTGTTGCATCGGACAGGCTGTATGCCGCTAAATATCTGTTTATCACGTTTGGAACGGCTTATGTCTTTCGTTCCAAAACCTCCGGCGAGATTGTGGGAAACTGTCATAAACTGCCTCCGGCTAATTTTGTACACGAATGTCTTTCTGTTGATGAAATTGTGAAACAATATGTTGATTTTGTGAATGATATTACGGAAATATTACCGGAATTACAGATTGTGTTTTCGGTCAGTCCGGTCAGACATCTCAAAAACGGAGCGCACGACAATCAAATCAGTAAATCTATCCTTATTTTGTCTGCGGACAAGCTTACGAATCTTTTTCCCGGCAAGTGTTTTTATTTTCCTGCATTTGAGATTGTTATGGATGAATTACGAGATTATCGTTTTTATGAAAAAGACCTGTGCCATTTGTCGGAAACAGCAATTGACTACATAAGAAAGGTGTTTATCAATTCAATGGTTGGCGAACAGGACAGAAAAATCATCGAAGAAATAGAAAAACTGAATCTTGCCCGCGCACACCGTCCTTTCAACACCGCCACAAGCAGTTACAGAAAATTTGTCGAAAATACTGACAAAAAAGAAACCGAACTGAAAAAACAGTATCCTTATCTTGACTGGTAAAAAATATCAGTTATTTTTTAATCCCATTAAACCATTTAGCGGTAATTACATCTTATACTTGTGTAAGATTTGGTTTTTCATAGGTTAGTTAAGTTTTTGATTGATGTGGGAGGCTCCTTCCACATCAGTCGTTTATATGAGTATCATGACTGACGGGTTTTTGAAATTTTGTCAGATTTTTGTTTCCAAAATTGGCAAATTCTGTCATTTTGTCACTTTAAAAGCCATAAAACCGTCGAAAAACCGTTTGGCACAAATTATGATATATACAAAGCGAAATTAAAGATTAATGATAAAAATTAATAATGTTTAACTAAAAATAATTAAAAGAAATGGCAGTAAATATTAAACCATTAGCAGATCGAGTTTTAGTCGAGCCGAAAGAGGCAGAAGAAAAAACAGCAAGCGGGCTTTATATTCCCAACACCGCGAAAGAAAAACCGCAAAGAGGCACGGTAGTAGCAGCCGGACCCGGGAAAAAAGATGAACCTATGGAGGTTAAAGTAGGCGACGAAGTGTTGTACGGCAAATATTCCGGAACCGAAATCACCGTCGAGGGCAAAGATTACCTGATAATGCGGGTTTCAGACATTTTAGCAGTAGTATAATGTGTAAAAGTAAAAAGTATTAAGTGTAAAAATAATTAAAAAAGATTTTTTAATCATGGCAAAAGAAATAAAATTTAATATAGAGGCTCGTAGCCTGATGAAATCCGGTGTAGATGCACTGGCAGACGCAGTTAAAGTGACATTAGGTCCAAAAGGACGTAATGTAGTGATTGAAAAGAAATTCGGCGCTCCGCAAATAACAAAGGACGGCGTAACTGTTGCGAAAGAAATCGAACTTCCCGATCCTTACGAAAACTTGGGAGCTCAAATGGTGCGCGAAGTTGCATCGAAAACTGCCGATCTGGCAGGCGACGGAACAACTACCGCCACAGTATTGGCTCAAGCTATCATCAACGTTGGTTTGAAGAACGTTACGGCAGGCGCAAGTCCGATGAGCCTGAAACGTGGTATTGACAAAGCTGTTACAGCAGTTGTCAAAAGTTTGAAAGAACAAAGCAAGGAAGTTGGAAACGATATCGAAAAAATCGAACAGGTGGCGGCAATATCGGCAAATAACGACCCCGAAATCGGCAAGCTTATCGCCGAGGCAATGGATAAAGTTAGCAAAGAGGGCGTTATCACAGTCGAAGAAGCCAAAGGCACCGACACTGTTGTCGAAGTGGTTGAAGGTATGCAGTTCGACAGAGGCTATCTTTCGGCTTATTTCATGACCGATACCGAAAAAATGGAAGCAGTGTTGGACAACCCTGTTATCTTAATCACCGACAAGAAGATATCGACAATGAAAGATCTTCTTCCGATACTCGAACCCGTCGCTCAACAGGGACGCTCAATGTTGATCATCGCTGAAGATGTTGATGGCGAAGCTTTGGCTACTCTGGTAGTTAACCGTCTCCGCGGTTCATTGAAAGTTGCAGCGGTTAAAGCTCCGGGCTTTGGCGACCGTCGCAAGGAAATGCTCGAAGACATCGCAGTTTTGACGGGCGGTACTGTTATCTCCGAAGAAAAGGGTTTGACACTCGAAACCGCCGACATTGCGATGCTGGGTATTGCTGAGAAAATCACTATCAACAAGGAAAATACTACCGTCATCAACGGCTCAGGCGAAAGAGAAGCTATTGACGCTCGCATCGCTCAAATCCGCAAACAGATGGAAATCACTACATCTGATTACGATCGCGAAAAATTGCAGGAACGTCTTGCAAAACTCGCCGGCGGTGTAGCAGTTCTGTACGTAGGCGCTGCTTCCGAAGTCGAAATGAAAGAAAAGAAAGACCGTGTGGACGACGCTCTTAGCGCAACACGCGCTGCTGTCGAAGAAGGTATCGTTGCCGGTGGCGGCGTTGCATACATTCGCGCAATCCCTGCGCTCGACAACCTCCAAGGCGAAAACGAAGACGAAAATACCGGTATCCAGATTGTGAAACGCGCAATCGAAGAGCCGCTTCGTCAAATCGCCGAAAACTCTGGCGTCGAAGGTTCTATCGTCGTTCAGAAAGTGAGAGAAAGCTCAGGCGATCACGGCTACAACGCTTATTTAGACAGATACGAAGACTTGTCGGCTGCCGGCGTTATCGACCCGACAAAGGTTACCCGTATTGCTCTCGAAAACGCAGCTTCCGTTGCCGGAATGTTCCTGACAACAGAATGTGTGCTGGTTGATATTAAAGAAGAAAATCACGCTCCCGCAAACCCGGGAATGGGTGGAATGGGAGGAATGATGTAATTGTCATTCGAAATTTTAAATGTTAAGAAAACCTTCGGATTTTTTCCGGAGGTTTTTGTTTTTTATAGATATCCGCTTTTGAAGGGCGCCGTCAAATTTTGCCTCGATTTTCTGGTGAAAGATTCGGTGAGCGTCTTTTCGATATCTAACCAAAACGGATCACTTGCAGGAGTCTTGTCATCATATACCGGAAAATATAAAATCCTGCGTCCGATGGATGAAAATTCTGCAATTGAATCATTGTGCGCTGTCCATGCAACAATATGTAACTGATGTCCCTTGGCGAATGCAAGATAGACATATTCTGAAGGTGTGTTGGATGGATATTTGAGGCGTACCTTGACGGTATCTGTACAGTCCTCATAGTTTGAGGATACATCTTTCACTCTATTGTTATTCTCCGACATAAAAGGAACAGGCGCTTTTCCTGACCTGATATTCTGTTCCATGGAGCGTCGTAATATTCCGAGTATTTGTCGGGCATGTTGACTATCAAAAACTCCGCTGACCGAAACTTCAGGCTGTCGACAGGATTGCGACTGTAGTGTTTCAGTACTTTTTCCAATTGACTGCGGTTGTCGCCCGCCTGTAGCAAAACATCCTCTATTTCCGGAGAATAACGAGTGCAACCTGTCAATAATATTAATGCTACCAAATAAATAAGTTTTATCTTCATATTTCAAAAATCAAAAATCGTAAATCAAAAATCGTAAATCAAAAATCGTAAATCTAAAATAATTTGTTGTATCCGCCGGCTTGATACCAGCTCAACTGTTTATAATAACTGTTTAAATCATTCCTGCTACTGTGAGGAATATAACAACTCAGTCCACAGTATGCGTTTATCTCGTACATCTCTATAAATTCCGCAGTATGAGCCTTGTACAACACTGTTTTTTCGAGTTGTTCAATCAATGGACGTTTATCCGCTTCCGGAAACGCTTTTATGATAAAATCCAAAAAATCGAATGTATATTGTTCATCGTAAACATCCAAGCGTTGTACCGAAGTTTTGTCGAAAGAAGCAATATCAAACGTTTGTCCGGAAATCAATTGATTAGTAACTCTTGCCAGATTATCCAATTCTTTAGTATCTACCAGAGATATAGTCGCCGAACGAAATGCTCCCGATTGTTGCTGATAATAATCAAAATAACTTTCAGCAGCTTTTCTTAAATCCGGCGTGGACGACACTAATGCGGGAATAATCAAATCGTATGGGAAACCGGTATAAATTACTTCTGCTGAGGATGAAATGATATAATCTGTTTTATTTCTCAACTCGTATGCGACCTCAACAGCGCCCATCAAACAAGCGTCGAAGAGTATAAAATCGAATCGGACAGGTAGCGCTTCCGCCAAATCGGGAATATCTATTTGTTCGGAATTATCTCTTCCAAATGATTTCAATTGTTGTCCTGACGGCAACCACGATGTGCCGTGCGACCACAGTATCAAACCGTAACTGTCGGATGGATACATTTCTATTATATCATTTAATACTTGCTGCATCTGCGAAGCATCGGCAGAGTTAAATTCCTGATATGTTTTTATTATTGTATCTGTGCTGTGAGTAATTTCCAAAAGATAAGGAGATTCTCTGACAGGATCAATAAATATAACAAGATTAATTCCTGTATCTTCAAAACTTTCTTTCATTTCTTCAATGTCATCAAAGGCGTCTGTAGATAAATTGTTATCGGCTGCCATATAGACAATGATTGTCTGTTCTGCCGAAATAATTGCCGGATTTTCATCCTCCGCTATGGAAGGCGGGAAACTATCCGGATTACTTTCTTTGCTGCACGAAACAAACAAAAAAAGAAATATAGTTAAAAACGTTTTTATTTTTATTTTCATTGTATTATGAGATTATTTTCACTATATGATTGAATCAATGTTCTTAATTTGGTTTTAATAATAAACGGATCTGCATAGCGTCGGGATTTAACCGGTTTATGATAAAGTTTTATGGCTTCATCATAAGCCTCCTGATGTTTTCCTGTCCGCTGCAAAAATAGAATCCGCTCATAAGCAATAGTAAACCGATCCGGAACTATATTCGCTGCTCTGTGTAAGAGTATTTCAGCTTCGGTTATTTGTCCGTTCTGTTCGTACAATAATGCCAGATTTTTCAAAAAGACGTCATCACAAAAGAACTGCTCCGCTTCCTTCATTAAAGAAAATGCTGTGAGCGTATCTCCCATCTGATATCGAAATTTCGACATTGTTATAAGAAAACGTCCATTTCCTTTCAACGCAGGATAAACATCCGAAAAACAGGCGTCAGCAATATGCCATTTTTCTTTGACTTGTGCATTTTCAACAGCCATTTGCCATTTACTGTATTTATTCCACGTATTCCATGTTAACACCGGAACAATAAACAACAGCGGAACTAACAACCATGCTTTTTGCCGTATGTTAATTGTAAAAAGAGGCTTTGTTTGTGAAGAATTAATTATAAGCGCCATAAATGTAATGCAAATTATTGTTAACGGGGCTATCTTGAATGGAAAATACGATATGGAAACTGTTAAAAAAGCGCATACCGGAAACAGTAAAGGCATTCGTATTTTGTAAGCAGTAATAAGTACATACATGACAAACGCTATAAACAACAATAATCCGACTATTCCCAATGTTACGCCGATATTCAAAAATTCATTGAAAGGAGAATGTTCTACATCCAAATTAAAAATGTCTGAAATTTTATCATGACTGGTAACATACTCCGCTTGAAGTTCGGGATAATGTTTTTCAAAAGCATAAAGTCCCCATCCCGCAGGCTTTTTGATCATCATATTCAAGGAAGTAAACCAGATAAACAGCCGCCCGCCAAATGAGGAAGGACGCCACCATATCAACAAACCCACGACTACAATAAATGGTAAAACTAACCATTTCAAAAATTGTCTTTTATTGATTTTGCCGGACAATAACATATATAAAATGCCTGTTATCACTGTAGCAACTATTGCAGTGCGCGCCTGCAGTAACAATAATAAAACTGTACCCAAAAACAGCACGCTAAATTTGAATATCTTGTGTATGCGACTGATATAACAGAACGGTAGTAATACAGCCAAATATGCCCCAAGCATGTCCGGATTACCGAAGGCGCTACCTGCCGGAAAATACGGATGAAAAGAGGGAATAATTCCTGTCAACTGTAATATACAAAACAGTAGATGTAGCAATATCACAAGTATAACTATATGGGACAGTACATGAATTGTGTCTTGAAAACCTTTCGTATTTTGCATACGCATAAAGCAGTAATACAGAAAATAAATCAAAGGCAATACAAAATCCAAATCATTGTATGTCCCAATATAGAAATACATATATATAAACACTAAACCCGATATAAAGACATCTCCCCATGTAATACGTATTTGTATTTTCCCATGCTTTATTGACTGGATTATTGCAACAATAATCATCGTCGCAAACACGGTTCCAAAAGCAAACTCCTTGATGTAGATATTTTCGTTCAGCGTTCCTTTGCAGGCGGCGAAAGAAACAAGAAACAACAAAGAATAGAAAATATACGTAAGATACACAGGATACATGAGATTTATTTTTAAAATTTCAAAACCAAACCAAGTCCACCGGAAGACATAATGCCGAATTGTAATTCCGCTTGCTTGTCTTGCATCCTTTTCTCAC
>JAISXV010000289.1 GCA_031270335.1 Prevotellaceae bacterium
AACACATAAACCGCACTATCGTCTTCATGATCGGGGCTTCTGAAATAGCGAGCCTCAACGAGTTCAGCGCCCGTAAGATTCTTATTGCCCATCCCAATGTCGCCGGACATCACGCCGCCCGCTAAGGGCAGGTAGTTGTCCAACTCCGCATTGCTAACGCCGACTTTGTTCCAATCGTCAGCGTCAAACGACGCTCCGGACGTGAAGTCTGCCTTTGCGGTGTAGATAGCGCCGCCCTCAACAATCGCTTCGTATTTCTTGTATGTTTTATTCGGCTCGAATGCCGGTAGCGTTGATTCGGATGCGCCTCCCCCTAACTTAAAAACTATCTGATTGATAGCATCGACAGCCGTTTCCATGTTGGCAATCGGTACATCATCGACAATCACAGTATCATAATCAAGATTAATAGAAAATGACACTGATTTATTTTTAACTGTGATAATATTTCCTTCGCCCGACGCCTTAAAATCCGCCGGAAAGACATGTTCTATCCCGTCAAGCGTTAAGCTAAATGTCTTATCGCTTATACCCTTTATTTTCAATTCCATAACATTTTTAATTCTTTTTTTTGAAAAAACAGCCTCCGCAGAGGCTGCACATTAAAAAAACTACTTGAACACGAACAAAAAAACAGATTTAACCATTACGGCTCTGCTTCTACCTCAAAGCAGGAGAACACCTCAATCAGCAACGCCGTAGCGTCGTAAGGCTCGGGCAAATTTGCCGACGTCCATGTAAATGTCACCTGCCAATCAACAACCGTCTCCAATCCTTCCTCAACCGGATTAGTCGGAGTAATCGACGCCGGAACATCGCTGATATGTATCAGCGACTTTGTCCGATACGCCACCTTCAAATCCTTGCGTCCCTTAATCAGATTCCAAAAGGTCTGATTCTGCTTGTACGAAGGGTCGCGAGCCGTCAGAGTAAAGTTATACCCTGTCGTCACTTGCGCAAGGTCGCCATATCCCGCAGCCGTAACCGCACTACCGCCGTCGAATGTTCCGCGAGTGGATGGAACGATGATAATATCGCCACTCTCAATCCCCGCGAGCCACGCCGCCGCAGTAGTGATATTTGTCAAATTAAAATCTTTCTGAATCAAAGCGATAGAGCGAATACCGCCGCTCTCGCCGCCGACGCAGTCATCGCAGACATGCTGCGGAATCACTATCTCGTCACAATTCTTATATACTATAGCCATAATTATAAATTTTTATTTATTCAACACACAAATCCGATAAGTCAATACACGCTCGTCGTGCAGGCGTGTATTTCAAATAATAATCAACAGAAAACAGAAAAGCCACTTCCGGCAAAAAGAACTGAACGCCACGAAATTCATTGCTAAAAACCAGCGACCTGTCAAACGATGACCGCACCGGAACAGCAACCTCAGGAAGCGAAGCATAAATAAAACTCTCTATCCTATCGGCGGTCGTGCGCACTTGATTACGCAGTCCCCAGCAGATTAGTTTCATGTCCGCCTGAACGGTAAAAGCCTGCGAATCTCCGTATGAATTTTTAACGGCAGGAATGTACGTCTTACCGATAATATGATGATAAATTCCAAGCGGATAATCATCGTCAATAAATACGTATCTGTCCTCACCGTCGTTATCAATCACAACAGGAAACCATTCTTCGCCCTCATCAACAAGCCTCACAATCGGCTCTGCAACGCCAAAAAATTTTGCGCCCGCCAGACAGCTAAAAGTCAGCATCCTGTTCTTTATCGCCTCATCAATCTTATGTACAATGTCCTTTATCATCATTTTTGTTTTGGGGGTTTGGGGTTTGGGGTATGGGGTTTGGGCGGCTTGCGCCCGAAGGGCGGGGCAAGCCCGCCCCTACTATACCCTATACCCTATACCCTATACCCCATACCTCATACCCTAACTTCCATTAAAAGCCTCCGTTACGCGCCTTGCAACAATAAGGTCGATTGCTGTTCGTTCATCTGCAGAAAGGCTGTAAATCGGCTTGTTATACAGTTTCGATTCCGCTCGTCGTGCGATTCCGATATGCGTAATACCGCCATTTTTGCCACGCTTCGGATTTCTCGCAAAGCCAATAGACCAGTTGCCGTTATCCAGACGAATTGCGGCAAAATCATTCTCCATTTCACGCGTCAATGAAAGAATCACATCTCTACTTCCTGTACGGTGATAGTTCGGGCGAGGCTTTCCCTTGTTTGCGCCACGTACATACGTGCCGGCGTTCTTAGGCTTTCCCTTGTTTTTGCCACGCGAAGCACGTCCGCTATTGCCAAAAACACCCGTCCTTACTTTCATATATCCTGCAGAATACGTTCCGATTCCCGAACCGTCCGACGCTTTCCCGTCCTCGTGGATACGCTTACGCATCATCCCGTGTACGGTAGTCGCCATTTCCTTCCCCATAGCGTCGGCATCAATACTCATCAACGCATTAGTAATGCGTTGCACAACGCTTTGCATATTACTGTCAATCGTTATCATGGCAAACACTCTGTAAAGGTTATTAACGGTCTGTCTTCGATTTCCTCATCCGGCGCAACGCACGCGCTATGATTCGGATTAATCGACTTGACAGCGTTCGTCAGTTCGTATTCGTAACGCTCTTCGAAGAACTTTTGCAAATCACCGGCTTTCTTTCGGTCGATCGTCGTAAAACGGTTAAGCCTGTCAGAGCCTTGCCGTTCAATCATTGCCTCTGCCCCGATAGCATACCAGAGCGCAGGCGCAAGCCGTTCCCGGAACTCGCAGATAAGGCACTCAATAAGCGCAGAATCGCAAATGTGAAAACATTCGTTTATCCTTGCCGTGAAAGCGCCTTTGAACGACAGAATCGCCCGTTTTTCGCAGTCATGAAAAACCGCCTCAAAACTCGGCTGTTCCGGACTTACCGCAATCTTATCAAGATTATCAATAGTAATACCCGACAATTCGGTGAGGTAGAGATTACTCTCAACCTCTCCGACCGTCGGACTTATTCCTATGTAACCTTTGAGACAATCCATTTTCCGCTTCTTAACTCTTAACTCTTAGTTCTTAGTTCTTAACTTATCAAGATGCCGCTCCAACAAAGTGTAACAATCCGTTCGTACCTTCCAGTCTGTCGCCGGGAATTTCGTCCGATACCGACGGTACAGCAGGAATTGTCGGAGTATAAGCATCCGTCGGAGTAGTGAACAGTCCGAAATGCTTGCTCACATACAGGATATAACCTCTGTCACGAGTATTGCCGTCGATAGTTACAGCACAGTCAATCGACTTTAACTGAACATCGAAAACAAGATTCGTCAATTGACCATCCGCAAGAATCACCGGCACGGGCAAAGTGAAGAAATACGAATTGCCCTGCGTTCCTGCGCTGTAGCCTTCGTTTTTATTCCACGTTACAAAACCCGCCGAGCCTTGTGCAATCACGCCGAAGTGATTCGCTCCCCAAATCGGGGTGCTGTAATAGTCGTTATACCACCTGAAACCTTGCCAGCGATTCGCCTGATAACCCTGCGAATTAGCCGCCGTCTGCAACATACTTGCAATCTGAAACGTATTCGCAACGCCATTGCCGACCAACAGCAGGTCGCCTACAATTTCATTTTGAGCCGCCTGGTCAATCAGCTTAACGATGCCGTCAGTCAAAGTCACGTTGTTCAACGTGCTGAAATTGATAGTAACAGGCGTAGAACTGCCCGTTGCCGCATTTTTTCCCCAACGCGTACTCATCGCAGTCAGCAACGCCTGGTCGATTGAGCCAAGCAACCCGTTTATTTTCACAATCAAACGATTGTATAACTCCGCCATAATAACAGAGCTGCCAAGCGGAGTTGCCGCCGTCGCATCATCGTAATACTTCTGCAATTCCTGATTGCTGATATACAATGAAATTTGACGAAACAGCGGATGTGTAACCACTGTTTCGAGATATGCCGAACTGTTTCCGGCATCACACCCTTCCTCTTCCGTCGCTTCGGTAGGAATCCCGCGACGCATGTATCTCAATTTAATATCCCTGTCGTGTCCTTCACGGATTTGAGCAAGGTTAGTAATTGAAATCGGCGTCGGATTATTGAGTAACAGATTCAACAGTCCCGGAGGTGTTACCTTGTACTGCGGGGTGTTGATAGTTGTTACATCTGACATTTGCCGAATTATGGCTTCGGCAACGCCTCTCATTTGTGCCATCTTTTACATTTAATTGATTTAACCTAAAGCCTTTAAGACTTCATTAATCCGCCAAACCCGCAACCGCGTTGTTCACTGCAGCCGAATTGTCGTAAGGAATTGGCCCGTTCGGGAAATTCGGCAGATAATTCGGTGGAACAGCGACCGGCGTTCTTGTCGGTGGTGTTTGT
Source organism: Prevotellaceae bacterium (assembly GCA_031270335.1). GTDB lineage: Bacteria > Bacteroidota > Bacteroidia > Bacteroidales > UBA932 > JAIRLF01. The sequence goes on from JAISXV010000289.1 coordinate 4,346, forward strand.
TTCGAATTTGAAACTGCAAGAATTTTAGCATCTGCGAGAATTTTATCGACAAAATCGCCGAACGCTACAGCCTTTTGTTGGCCGTCGTAATAGTCCAGCGCAGGATCGGCGGCCTGTTTCAATTTCAGATTTGCCCCGTCCTTTACAAGAACGATTCCTTTCTCTGCCAATGCCCTGCTAATCATAATATTAGCAAGTTCAATATTGACGTCCGCAGGGACCGCCTCATTTGCATACTTCCTTGTCGATAAAGTGTTTTTGACAATAAAATTTGTCAAATCACTTTCATGCTGTTTTTTCAGCGTTTCAATCTCCGACTTTGGTACATGTGATTCTTTGACAGTCGCAAGCTCACCTTGCAATTTGTTGATTTGCGCAGTGTACTTTTCAATTGCCTTTGTATCATCTTTTTGCGTAGCCGCCTTTAATGCGTCAATAGTCTCCTTGATTTTCGACGTCAGTTTACGATGTTTATTGTAAGTGTTTTTTTCACCTAACAATTCCGTCTTAACCGTCTCATCAAATCCAAGAGCCTCAATAGCATTGAGTATTTCAGCGTCCACGCCATTCAAAGCGAGTGTGTTGAAATGAGTTTTCAACCCCTGATTATTCTTTGCCCCGTCGAGTGTCAGGAGCGAAGAATTGATGTCATTCGCAAGAGTATCATCTATTTCAATCGTCGCCAAAGCAGCATTGTTTAACACCGCTTTTATTTCTTCTGTTTTGCCAGCTTTGCCGGCCAGTGTATTGAGAAAATCTCCAACTTTCATTGATAATTACTTAAAAAATTACTTCTTTGCTTTCCCGCCCGTTCCGGATGGATTCAAACTTTTGCTTTCCAACCGCAAACTTTCGATTTCCAATCTCAACACTTCGTTTTCCGACTTCAAACTTTCGTTTTCTGCTTTTAAGTCCTCGTTTTCTACTTTCAAAGATTCATTTTCCAACGCCTCGTTTTCCGATACTTTCAAAGATTCGAGCGTAGGCGTCGGCCTTTTTCCTGCATTGAACTCTGCAACTTCTTCTTCTGTCGCTTCTTCGATTTTGTATTGCGGCTCTTTCTCTGCCGCGTTCAATCTCTCGTAATGCCTGCGCGTTGTTATCGCGTCAGGGACTACGACCGAATAACCTTTTACGGGTGTTATTTTCAAAAATTTTGTCATGTCTTAACCTGCATTTAGTTTGTAAATAAAATGCAATATTACATATTTTTGATTATTTTTTTTGCTCTATGATTATTTTTTTGATTATCTTTGCTAATAAAAAATATTAGGATGAAAGGGTTTAAAACGTTGTTGTTAAGGAATTTACCTGTTCCAATACATGCGTATTTATTATGCGAACAGGCAAGATTTCAGCTTGAAAAAGGTCAAAAAATATCACTCGAGCGGGTTATCTACAAGATAATTCGTGAAAAAATGGAAGAAAAAAATGAAAAATAAATTTTATTAACTTTGCGCCAAAATTAGAAAGTAAAAACATGGATGGATTAGATGTAGATGATGTACTACCTTTGTACTCGAAATATAAACAGGATACAGACAGTTATGATAGGAGCAATAGTAGGTGATTATGCGGGTAGTGCGTATGAATTTAACAATACGCGTAATTATGATTTTGAGATGATAGCACCCGAAAACAGCATTACAGACGACAGTATTATGACAGTTGCCGTTATGGACGCTATTTTACAAAGTAAGTCATACGGAGAGTGGTTACGTTATTGGGGAAATAAATACCCTAATCCCAAAGGCGGTTACGGCGCATCTTTTTCCGGATGGCTGCGGAGTAATAATCCACAGCCCTACAACAGTTTTGGAAACGGTTCTGCCATGCGGGTAAGTGCAATTGGCTGGGCATTCGATACTTTGGACAGGACTTTACAGGAAGCGCAGAAAAGCGCAGCATGTACACACAGTCATCCGGAAGGAATCAAAGGCGCACAGGCTGTCGCTTCAGCTATATATCTGCTTCGTAACGGCAAAAGTAAAGATTTCATAAAGCGCTGCATCGAAAAAGAATTTGATTACGACTTGAGCCGTAAATTATCCGATATACGTCCAAATTACCGGTTTAATGAAAGTTGTATGCAAACAGTACCGGAAGCGATAATTTGCTATCTGGAAAGCGTCGGTTTTGAGGATACGATACGCCTTGCCGTTTCGCTTGGCGGCGACAGTGATACGCTCGCCTGTATCGCAGGCTCAATAGCGGAAGCAGACCGCGCTTACGAAATACCGACACAGGTAATAGACGCCGCTTTTTTAACAATGCCGGCGGAACTGCAAAATATTGTCGAACAATTCTATTTGAAATTTAATATCTACAGTTATGGAAGATTCTGACTACAGCATGTACCGATTTTTCAAAGGCGAAAAAGAAAATCCCTTTGAAAAATTGCTTAATCGGGCGGAAATAGATAAATCACATTTGCCGCCGCCGGAATGTATGAAGTATGAATACAATTTGCCAATCAATGAGGTAAACAAACTGCAAAGCTCTAAAATGTTTTGGTTTTATGAAAGTTGTTTTGAACGACTTTTTGAACAATACGAAAGTTCGGATTGGTATGCTTTTTTTGGAAAAAACGGTGATAAATTCATGAAACTTTTATCAGAAAAAGACTATGTAAGACCATCCGACAAAAAAGGTGTTTTTGATATGTGGCTAAATGACTATCTATTTATAGATAAGTTATATCCCGAATATGGCGGCGATGAAAATTGGTATAAAAAAGAGTACTATTCTATATCTGTCCAATAACATCCAAATCAATATACCATTTGCCGCGTGAATACTCTACTTTGGTAATTTTAAATTTAGTGCCACGTTGCAGCAACATCTCAGCCTCGGTATCAATCATTTTAGCTTTTGCTTTACCATCCCAACTCAACCCTTTTTTACCGCCTTCATTGTGGCTACCGTATGCCGAAAATGGCTCGCAATATAACATCTTCGTTCCTTTAGGACAGTAAATATTATATATCACATTTTTGTTCGGGAATCCGGAGCCTTTACTATCCCCACAAGAGGCAAACGCAGGCTCAACACCATCTTTTCCTAAAAGCATTTTTTTTGCATCTGTAATTCCAACCTGATCTAAATCGACGCCAAATATACTTTCTACATTGATATTATCAACGCCTCGTTGTATCCAAATATCAAAATCATACGAAGATTTATTTATCGTATTAGTGAGATTATCAATGTCTTTCTTTGAATCTCTACCTTTATTTCCGTAATACGTTTGTCCCCTCAAAGGCTCATTTACATAACTACTGCCACTTGTATAATAATATGCGGCTTCTTTTTCATCAGTAGCGGCATTTTTCCAAACAGATTCGAGCGTTCCCCGAACTTTTTTATCGGCATCTTCAGAATTTTCAGTCCACATTGCAGCATCTTTGCGAGCTTTGGTATAGTTGCTGTCATCGTAGATAAATTTAGTGTTTTTAGCTTTCCTTGCTATTTTTGCAGTTTCTAACTTTGCAACCTCTGCATTCAAGTCCTTTGCTTTTGCCTGTAATGTTGCAACGGGCGTTTCTTTGTTAAGCAAGTCGGAAAGCTCTGAAGCCAACAGTTTTACTTTTGCGCTTTTGGTTGTCGCAGCGTATCCAAGCGAGTGCGCAACATCCATTTTGATATTTTCCTTTGCAATCAAATATTCAACTTTTGTCCGTTGTTTTTGATACGCAGCTTTTGCTACCTCCCATGTATTGTATTTTTTATTATCTGCAACCCAATTAATTTCATATTCAAGTTTTTTCAGCTGCTCGTTTAACGGTAGGTTTCCAAACGATTGCAGTTTTTTCTCAATAGCGTCGTAAGCAGCCTGCACTTTTTCGACTCCGAATTGCGCTTTCCATTTTTTTACGTCCGGAATCAGTTCCGACAATCGATGTTCTTCTATTTTTGCTTCTGCGACTAACTTGCCAATCCTCTCTGTTTCTGGCTGTATTTTGGCGATTTGCTTGGATTTGACTAACTCGGCAAGAGTAGAAGCGTCGATTTCGGGGAAATCTTTAACTCCATTCAACATATCGTTTGCGCCTGTTAAAACAGAGGCATTGTGTTTTTTCCGTTCTTCCCATCGCTTTAATATGTCTGCTTTTTCAGCATCGGTTTTTACTCGTTTTTCTCTTTTGCTAATCTTCGCCCTTATATCCGGCGGCACAGCTTCCGCCGCCACTGGCACAAGTTGATGTCCGCAGTTCCAGCCGCCTCGATAAATCGAAAAATTCGACGGATTAGTGCCGTCGATAAGTCCGCGCGGTAATTTTGTCTTGGCATATATTTCGCATTGATGCCCGTCGATATCTCCGCTCAAAATTGTCGGTATCTCCGATTCATGAATATACTTTTTCTTTGTCAGATGTTCGCAAAATTCGCGGGTTGTAGTCAGATTTGAACCGACGTACATAAACCATTTCAGACCTAAATCCTCGCCGATAATTCTGTTACGCTGACCCATGAAATCATTAATCGCATCATGGGCGTATGTTTTCGAGTGTTTTGCAAGCAGTCCGGCATTTGCGGGCGTTGATTGAATATTTTGCAGACGCGTAACCAAATCCCCGTAATTTTCACCGGCAAGGATAGCGTTTTTTAATTCGTCAATAATATCCCGTGAAAGCGTCTGGTCTAATCCTGCCCCGACCAACCCATTTACCAAGCCGTCCATTGCCGATTTTCTGACCTCTTTCAGCAGCCCCTTTTTAGTCAGTTTGCCGATGCCGGAAAAATACCTGTCCTGATACGTCGCAAGAGAATCGAACGCCTTACCGAAGTCCGCTACCTCTTTAATATACGACTTGCTTTTAATGATATTACCAAGTTTACTCTTAATCTGATTGACAAGTTTAAGATTTTCGACGCTTGTTGAGATGTTCCCCTTTGCGTCTGTTTTTAATTGCTTCGCTAAAATAAGTAACTCGTTCAACACCTTCGCTTCCAGTGCCGGAAGCGTTCCGTCGAACTGTTTAATCGCCTGTTCTACGATAGCAATAGCCCTGTCAATATCATTCATTTGGCGAGGTATGGGGGATTAGGGTATGGGGTGTAGGGGATAGGGTATGGGGTATGGGGTGTAGTGGGCGGGGTAAGCCCGCCCTCTCCATAAAGGTATAGGAATCCTTCGGGCGCAAGCCGCCTAAACCCCATACTCTAAACCCTAAACCCCAATTATCCTCCATAACTTTAAAATCCTTCCGGCATTATCAATGTTGCAGTCTGTCTCACAGCGTCGTTTTCGTCGATAATTTCCTGCGCATAGCCTTCCAAAATCTTCATCTTTTCAGCGTACAATTTAGTCTCAAAATCACGATGTTCATTATATGCTCGCGTAACAAACCGTACAATATTAGCTGACACGACATAATCTATTTTACGAATCGCATTTTCAGCCGAATACGTCATTTTATCCTCTGCGCTCATACCTGCCAGCGGGTCTAATTCCAAAACCGCGCTCAACCGATTGGCAGCCTCCGGATTAGCGTTGAACTTCTTGCGAATAAAATCAATTTCGAGAGCGTTAATCGTCAAAGGATTAGCGTTTGCCGTTCTCATCGCTGCGATTTCGTTCATGATATGCGTCGATGAAAGTAAATCGTACTGTTCCGGCACACTGATAAACGGCAATAACGCCCTGCGATTATCCGGATTCGGAATAACTACCGAATAACGCAAGTCGCAAGTCCATTTATAGATATTGTCCATAACGCGAACAATATCCTCTGCAATCGAATGCACGAAATTATTCAGTTCGTCCCTATCCACTTCCTTTGCTACACCCGATTCCGACAAAGGTACTTCCGCTAAAAACTCCATATTGACAGCCGCAAGCGCGCTGTACAAGTGGTCTTTAACTCTTGCGTCCTGCACTTTTACGATTTCCGTATCCTTCTGCACGTAACCGATCGGCACTTCCGGGATTTGATAATTTTCGAGTTTGCGCTGCAATGAAATAACATGTTCGCCGTAAGGACTTACCGACGCCAGCCGTCCCACGCCTTTACATGCCGGACATTCGCAGGGCAATCCGTCGTCGCCTTTCGATACGCCCAAACCGCGACATACGGGACACTCTTCCGTCGCATACTGGTATTTCTCCGAATGAATATGCTGCACGACTTCCGCCTGCAAGTCGCTGTATTCCCTTGCCGCCTCATCTAACGACGGGACCATGACATCAATCCGACTTTCAAAAATAATATCGTTATTTTGCCTGTTTTTAAACAGTCCCCCGACCTTGTCGCAAGGCAAATAACCAAGTCCGTGACGGTACTCCATAGTCGGCACATAGCCGCCAGCCCCCGCCGGATTTTGCTCATACTTGGCGATAATCTCGTCGGTAATAATATAAAACACCTGACTGCCGACATACGCGCTCTGCAAGCCCAAGCCGGCAAACTGCAAACTCATATATTGCGACATTTCCGACGACAGCAACACGGCATATTCCCCCGCTCTGTAAGCAAACACCTGTTTCGACGGGAAAAAGTACGTCACCGGCGAAATATACTCCGCCGCATTTTCGGGAATATTCAGCGGCACGGTAGCATACACGCCGTTAGCGTCAATCAGGTAGCATTTCAGCAGTTCCGAAAATACCCAGTTCGTTATCGACGTAAAACGCGGATAATTAAACTCGCAATAATTTTCGAGAGTATTACCCCCCAGAATCGCCGGAACATCGTTTTGGTTGTAGTTGATACTCCAATCCGTTGAGCGTCGTATCTTCGACAGTGAAGTAAGCACTTTGTTGATCGGCTTTTTCGTAACCGGCACATAGATTTTGCGTCGATACTCCTTAATCTTTTCCGATTCGCTTGGACGCCGTTCATTAATCAGTTTATCCGGCATCAGTCCGTCGGCATGAACCGACAGCCGATGCGCAAGTTCAACCGTAGCGGCATAATTCAGATGCCTTTCCGCACCCGCAATAAATCGTTTGTATAATTCGCCAATTTCCATTATTTAAACCTTATTAACTTGTACACCGTCCTGTACGGCTGCCTGTTCTCGTGCGGGAAGCTTATGCCGGCAGCTCCTGACACGCCAAGAGTTGGCGTAACGTTTGTTCCGGCTAATCTGTACGACAAATTGCCGCTTACCTCTCGACCTTTTGCTATATAATTAGTTCCGGCCGGATAGTCGCTGCTGT
>JAISXV010000290.1 GCA_031270335.1 Prevotellaceae bacterium
CTTTGCGGGAACGTCCTGATGGTTCCGACCGTTTTTCCTTTCCGTCCGGGCATACGGCAACGGCTTTTGTAGCGGCGGAGTTTTTGCATCAGGAATACGGGGACAAATCTGTCTGGATAAGTATCGGCGGATATGGAATGGCTTCACTCATCGGCGTCGCCCGCGTTTACAACAACAAGCACTGGGTGAGCGACATTGTTGCCGGAGCGGGAATCGGTATCCTGTCCACTAAAATAGTTTATTGGACGTATCCCTGCCTGCAAAAAACGTTTGGTAAGAAAAACAAAAAAGTTCAGACGCTTGTCCTGCCCGGATATGACAATGGAAATTTGAATTTAACTTTTTCGTGCAGATTTTGAAAAATTTTATTTCACCACGAACGGCATGACTAACGAATAACCTTCGTCGTCGATTAAAGTAATGATATGATTTCCGGAAGTTGGGAGATATGCAAGCTGGTGATTGTCGTGCGTTTCGCCGATATACTGTTCGTCAATATGCCAGAATATTGTTGATTTTGTTCTGTTGTGCGCTGCCTGCATGACGATTTTACCCTTTTCGCCGCTTAACTGTTTGGTTACTACGACCGATATTCCGTAAGTCGGATATATCATCTGCATTGGCGAGGCTTCGTCAATCGAACAGCGCGGGTAGATTGGCGGAAGAGGTCGATAATCGGCATGATGCCGCCGGTAGTACCATTCCTGCGCCGGAGGAAGCGTAAACCACGACTTGTGAACCATCTCGTACGTCGGGTAACAACTGCTGTTGACGCGATACTTTTCATCCTTATCAAGGTGTATCAGATGATGATACGGACAAACGTCCGACAATAATCCGGCTTGCGTCACCCAGATTGAATCGACGTCCTCACAATATTCGCCGGCTCGATGCCCGCTCTGACGACATGTTGCAATCCGGGTCATTTCGTCGTAAGGCTGACGAAACCAGTTTCTTGAATGCGGCAACAGATTAAATATGTCGAACATCAACGGAGCGGCGTATCCCACTCCGGTAAGCAACGGACGACCTTCGCCCGAAGCATTGCCAACCCACACGCCCACAACATAATCGGGAGTTACGCCGACCGACCATGCGTCGCGATTCCCATAGCTTGTACCTGTTTTCCACGCTATCTTCCTGCCCGACGAAAACATCATCCACGACGATTCTTCTTCGGGGCGATTGAGTTCCGACAAAGTCTCAAGCGTCTGGTATATAGCTGCTGCGCCGATTAGTCCAGATGTGGAATACGAGGGTTTTTTCTCCTCCGCGCCGGCGTCTTTCAGACAGTTTAACTTCTTTCGGTCGTGTACGTTATATCGCCCGCTGTTTGCTCCGAAGCGGTTGATTATTCTTGCCATATCGGCATACATTCCGGCAATATCCCAGAGAGTTCCCTCCGCCCCGCCGAGAATAAGCGACAAACCGTAGTGCATCGGCGGCTTGGTCAGGGTTGTCATACCCAAATCTTGCAGGAGGAGATGAAATTTTTCGACATTATAACCGGCAAGCATCCTTACAGCAGGGACGTTCAACGAGCCTGTCAGAGCGTCGTGAGCCGAGACTGCGCCGTCGAACGACTTATTAAAATTGTGCGGCGAAAATCCTGCGACATGAAAGGGAATGTCGGGAATTAGCGTCGCCGGAAGAATCTCGCCTTCGTCGAGCATTGCGGCGTACAGAAAGGGTTTCAGGATACTTCCGGTACTTCGCTGGGCGGTGACGACGTCCACGTTAGCGCCATGCCGGTCGTTTCCGGCGAGCACGTTTCCCAGATACGCAATCACATTGCCGCTTTCGATTTCGGCGACAATCACGGCGGCATTGTTCACCATATTGGCTTTGAAAGTATTGATGTGATTTTCGACCACCGCATTGACCGACTGCTGCAATTGCGACGATATAGTTGTTGCAATTCTCTGTCCGGCAAACTGTCCGGCGATTTTGTCGAGCAGATGCGGCGCCGAACGCGGCAGAGGCAAAGGATTTTCGGGCAAGGGTTCTATCTTGGCGAGCATACAGTCGTTTTCGTTGATGATTCCTTTTTTCATCATGAGGTCTAAGAGAGCGTCGCGCTTGATTTTAAGAGCGTTTCTGTTTCGTCCGGGATGTATCAGAGCGGGTGAATTGGGTAATACAGCAAGCGTAGCAGCCTCAGCCCACGACAAATCGGCGGCGTTACGTCCGAAATATCTCCATGCAGCGGCTTCGATACCAACGACATTACCGCCGAAAGGAGCGTTGGCGGCATACAAAGCAAGGATTCCACGTTTGCTCATCGAGGCTTCGAGCCTGACCGCCAAAAATGTTTCGATAATCTTTTCTTTCAATGTACGCTTCTTACCTTTGCGCATCAGGCGTATCGTTTGCATCGTTATGGTACTGCCTCCTTCAATCGTTTTTCCCTGTTTGAGATTATGTTGCAATGCTCTGAATACGGCTATCGGATCAACGCCCTGATGTGAATAAAAACGTTTGTCTTCGAATGTGATAAGCGCTTGTATGTATGTTTCGGGAAAAGTGGCTCTGTCAGGAAAACGCCATTGACCGTCGGAAGCAATCCGCGCTCCAAGCAACTCGCCGTCCGAATCTTCAATGACTGTGCAATAAGGGTCGTCAACAGAATAATCGCTACAACAAAAAAATACAACAGCAAGAATATATAATGTAGAGATTAAATATTTTCCTGTTTTTCGCATCATAAATGTTACATAATTGAAATCTGTTCTATTCTTTTAATATTTCCGTGACTTTTTCGATATCCAGTTGCATTATTTGAGATATTTGCTGAGGCAAGAAACCCTGTCCGGAAAGATTTTTGACTGCATTTACCTGTCGAGCGCGTTCCTGAGCAATCTCTTCCTGCAGTTTCATGCGTTCTTCTTCACCTTCTTTTCTACCTTCTTTTCTACCTTCTTTTCTGCCTTCTTTTCTGCCTTCTTTTCTGCCTATGTCTTTACCTTCCTCTATTGCAGTGTTTATCGAACTGTAGTTATCCGAAAGATATATACGATATGCTTCGTAGTCAGC
>JAISXV010000016.1 GCA_031270335.1 Prevotellaceae bacterium
TTTCCTTTTCTTTTATTCTTCCCTTTTGGAACATCTGTTTTACGAGTGAACTCTTGTGGCAGAACGGTTACATCTTCTATCTGACGTTCAAGAATGGTGCTGAGAAAAAATTTCGCTATACGCTGGTTTTCCATCAACTTTTTAAACACTGTATCGTAAATCGGATTAGCAATTATAACCGATTTTTTCCCTTTTTTACTGTCACCTTTTGTCTCCATATTTATCCTTTTTTTATTATTTCAAACTGCAAAATTATTAAATATTTTGTTGTACGCCTAAAAATTATTCTTTTTTCCAGAAATCGAAAAAGTTGAACCAGTGAAGCGGGTGATGCACAGTATTTTTCTCTAATTCGTCGATATAATCGTTGGCGAAATCCTGCAATTTTTTCTCTTTTGTTCCCGAATACGTTTTCGGTTTAGTAGCGTAGAAATGGTATCGTCTGAATTTAAGGCGGAAAGCATACACAAACGTTACGGGCATGTCGAACATCGTACACAGCCGAAATATCGACTGCGAAAACGGCGCTTCTTCGTTTAAAAAAGTGTGGTACAACAGTTTGGAGTTATCCATATATCTGTCGGCGTGAAGGCATATAAACTCGTTGCGCGACATCGCTTCTGTGATTTTGTACAGATGCGACATGTCTTCTTTGAGCCTGATAACGTTATAAGCGGATTTTTTGCGTCCAACGCCTTTCAAACATGCTTTTATATCCTCATATTCATTATCATAGACTACGATATTGATCGGAACATTTATCCTGTGCAGGAAAAATCCGGCGATTTCCCAGTTGCCGATATGCGCGCCGACAAGAAAACCGCCTTTTCCCGCTTTTGCCATGTCTATCAGGTGGTTTTCACCGGTAAACGTGATTTGGAAATCCGGATTTGCAGACATCAGAGCAACACGGTCGATAAGACATTGACCAAACAGATAATAGTTCCGGTAAACGGATATCAACGAACGAAAAACACTGTAGCCTATACGTTTATGGTAGAAATTGTAGGAGACGACCGACTTTTTCCATCCGGCGATACAGTAATAGAACGCCACGAAAATCAACAGAGCGTAAGCCGGAGTTAAACCCATCTTTAACAGCCAGATAAAGATAAGATAACCGGATTTGCGCCCTTTCGATCTACCGTCCCACTTCATATAACTAAGAACTAAGAGTTGAGGGTTACTTTGCTTATTCTTTCGATTGCTTCCCTGAAGTTTTTCTGCTTCGTACATAGGGAGATACGTACAAAACGTTCGCCTGTGCTGCCGAAAATGAAACTTGGCGTGATAAATACTCGCGCTTCCTTTAATATCTTGTTGCTCAACCATTCGCCCGATGGCATGCTCGCTGGGATTTTGCACCACAAAAACAAACCGACTTGATTTTTATCGAACGTCAATCCGAGATTTGTAGCGAGTTCTTCGGCTAATTTACGGCGTTCGCGATATTCTCCGTTTCGTGCGATATGCCATTCGTCGCTGTTTTCGAGCGCTTTAACGGCGGCGCGCTGAATCCCCAGAAATATTCCCGAATCCATATTGCTTTTGAATTTCATGATTGAATCGATATAGTCTTTTTCGCCGATAACCCAGCCGACACGCCAGCCTGCCATATTGTGCGATTTACTTAACGAGTTCATTTCCAGAGCGACTTCTTTTGCGCCTTCGTAAGTCAGGATGCTTTTGTATTCGTCGTTAAGTACCAGACTGTAAGGATTGTCGTTGACCAGCAGGAAATTGTTTTTTCGTGCAAGAGCAATCAGCCGGTTATACGTTTCGTCGGTTGCACGCACGCCGGTCGGCATGTTCGGGAAACACGACCACATCAGTTTCACTTTCGACAAATCCTGCGCTTCAAGTTCGTCGAAATCTATTTGCCAGCCTGCATCTTCTTTCAGTTTGTAATTCCGGATTTTAGCGCCGGCGAGCAGCGTTACCGAGGCATAAGTCGGATAACCCGGATCGGGAACCAGAACTTCGTCGCCTTCGTTCACAAACGACATGGTAATGTGCATGATACCCTCTTTCGAACCGGCAAGCGGAAGGACTTCCGAGCTCGGGTCAGACACGACGCCGAACGTTTTTTCGTACCATACCGATATTGCTTTGCGCAGTTCCACATCGCCACGATATGGCTGATAACCATGCGAATCGTCGCGTAATGCGATTTCGTGCAATTTATCGACAGTTTCGTCCGAAGGGCGCAAATCGGGGCTTCCGATACCCAAATTAATCACAGGTATTCCTGTTTTGTTCATTTCTGCAATTTCTGCATTTTTCCTTGAAAAGTAGTATTCCTGAATACTTCCTAATCTATTGGCTTCCTTAATAATCATTGCTGTATTTTTGTAATAATATTAAACTTCTGAAGGTAATTCTCCTTTTTTATATTCTCCGTATATCGACAGTCCCGACACATGCCTGACAATTTCGGCAATCGAAGCGTCGTAACTGGCTGAGTTATCCCATTCTACGTCCACATGGAACGAATACTGATAAGGCTGTCCGAGTATCGGAACCGACTGTATCTTAGTAACATTCACATCGTGACACGCAAATATCGTCAAGGCTTCCGCCAGCGAACCCGGCTGATGCCGTACCTGAAACGACAACGAGGCTTTGTTACAGTCCGTTACCGGATGATGATTTTTCGACAGGACAATAAACCGTGTATAATTTTTCTTAATCGTCTCTATTCCTTCTTTAAGAATATCAAGATGATACATCTGCGCTGCGACGGTTCCGGCGACGGCGGCAGTATCGGCGAGTTGATTTTCGTAAATCTTTTTTGCCGATTCGGCGGTGTCTTCGGCTTCGGTAATCAACACGTTTTTCGACAGCGTACCGAGATATTCGGCGCACTGACGCAACGCAATAGGATGCGAAAGTATCTGTTTGAGATTCTTGATTTTAGTGCCTTTCAACGCCATGAGGTTCATCTTGATTCGCAGATAGATTTCGCCGATAATCCTCAGCCGGAACTCGTCGATATAGCCGTAATTTTGCAACAAACTGCCTGCGATAGTGTTTTCTATCGCCATAATCCCGTAATCGGCTTCGCCGGAATCGACCTTCCCGCACAGCAGTCTGAACGTATCACATTCAATAAGACCGATGTCTTCTCCAAAAAATCTGCGGGCTGCTTCATCGTGAAATGCTCCGGCTACTCCCTGTATTGCTATTTTCATTTTTGTATTAAATAACGGATACACAGCGCATTTATATCGTCAGCGCTGTATTTTTCCGTCTGCAAATTTTACATTGTTTTTTTGAATATCATTTGTATAATAAAAAAAGATTACTTTTGCACTATAAAACTAAGGTATAAAATTGAAAGAAATAATATGGTACGCATAAGATATTTTTTAGTGATAATGCTTTTAGTAACAGGCTGTAGCAGGGGAG
>JAISXV010000227.1 GCA_031270335.1 Prevotellaceae bacterium
TGATAGATAACCTAATTAGGTGAGCGCAAAATTACAACAAATAATTGATACTGCAAAGTTTTTCTGACATTTGACCCAAATTTTTTTGTTAGACGGGGTAATTTTTTGCGGAGTTAGGGATTAACCATTAGCTAAAGGCAAGCCGGCAACCTAAAGCATGTCCGGAACTACCCTAAAGCAAAACAAACAACCACGTCAATCATCTCCACCTCCCAGCGCTCGATACAAGTCGATTACTGCCTGAGTTTTTTCGAGGCGGTCGTTAACTGCGGCGAGTTGTGCGGCGAGATAGTTTTGTTGTGCTGTCAGGACTTCGAGATACGTTGCTTCGGCGGCTTTGAGCAGTTCCTGCGTGTATTCGACCGATTTACGGAGCGATTCTATTTGTGCTTCGCGGAATTTTGTTTTCTCCATCGTTTTATCGTAAGCGTAGAGGACGTCGGACACCTCGCGGGCGGCTGTCAGTACAGTCTTCTGGAAATTTGTCAGCGCCTCCTGTTCCTGTGATTTGGTGATGACGAGTTGCGCTTTCAGTTGATTACCTGCGAATACCGGCTGCGTTATACCGCCGATGATGTTGGCAAACAGACTCGCCGGTTTGAAGAAATCCGAAAACGAGGTAGCGCTGTAGCCCGTCATTGTCCCGGAGCTGAGCGTTATCGACGGATATAGCGATGCCTGTGCGACATTCCGCAACTCGAACGCCGTGCGAAACTGCAACTCTGCCGCCCTCACGTCGGGACGCAACGACAGCATCCGCGCCGGAAGACCGTAGGGCAAGGCTCCAACAGGCGCAGTCCATATCTCGAACGACTGTCGTTCGACAGCGCCGGGTTTACGTCCGAGCAGTACCGACAGCGAGTTTTCGAGTTTCCGGATTGACGTTTCGATGTTCAGCGCCGACACCTGAGTCGAAAACAGCAGGGCGCGACTCTGTTCCACAGCGGCGGCGTTGAGGAGAGCGGCGTCCATCATGTTTTGCATCGATTCGGCGCTTTTTTCGAGCAGTCCGATTGTTTCGCGGGAGATATGCAGTTGTTCGTCGAGCGCCATGAGAGTGTAATATGCGGCGGCGATGTTCGACACGAGCGTCGTTTGAATCAGGCGTTTGTATTCTACGCTGTTGAGATATTGAGCGTACCGTGCGCGGGACTGACTGTTGAGTTTTCCCCAGAGGTCGATTTCCCACTGCACCGCAACGCCAAGACGATATTGACTTGCGCCGTAAGCAAAGACGTCGGTTTTGCCGTCTTTAGCGCTTGTCCTTGCGTGCGTAACCTGCCCGTTCAGTCCGACAACGGGAAAAAACGCCGCACGCGCAACCTGTAAACCTGCTTCTGCCTGTTGAATCCGCAGATGTGCCGTCCGGAGGTCGAAATTTTCCTCAAGACCTTCTTTGATCAGTTTTTGCAGGACAGGGTCGGTGAAATACGAGGACCATGGAAGATTGGCGATTGTTACGGTATCGTTTTCATTGACAGCGCCGCGGTACATCCCGACAACCTCAACTTCCGGCGATTTGTATTTCCTGTTAAGACCCTGACACGACGACGCTCCAATCGTTACAAGTAAAACGATAATAGAAGTATTGATGAATCCCGATTTGGAGAATTTTTCCTGTATCGACTGGAAAATAATGTATAACGAAGGAATCACGAGTATTCCCAGCAACGTTCCGATTAACATTCCGCCGATAGCGGGAATCCCGATAGAACGGTTGCCTATAGCGCCTGCGCCCGACGCCAACGCCAGCGGCATCAGTCCGAAAATCAGCGCAAACGAAGTCATCAGAATAGGACGAAGCCTCGCAACAGCGCCTTTCACCGCCGCTTCGACAATCCCCATGCCCTGTTTTCGTCGCTGCACAGCATATTCCACAATCAGGATAGCGTTTTTCGACAGCATCCCAATCAGCATGATCAGCGAAATCTGTACATATATATTATTAACGATACCCGTACCCATCTGTAATCCACCGAAAATGAAGATGAAAACGCCCGCAAGACCTATCGGTAACGAAAATATCACCGCCAGCGGGATAATGTAACTTTCGTACAGAGCCGCCAGCAGCAGATAAACGAAAATCAGACAGATAGCGAAAATCAGATACGTCTGGCTGCCGCTTTTGACTTCTTCGCGCGTCATCCCCGAATAGTCGTAAGTGAAATTGTCGGGCAACACATTCTCAGCCACTTCCGTCACAGCGCGTAACACGTCGCCGGTAGCGTATCCTGCACGGAAATCGGGAATTATGGTAACGCTCATCGACGAATACATGTTGAAACGGTTCAAGGTCTGCGGAGCGGTAACATCGGTAACAGTCAGGAACTCTGTAACCGGCGCCATCTCGCCCGACGCCGTTCGGACAAAGTAACCGTCAAGATTTTCGAGCCGTTCGCGATATTCGGGAGCCGCCTGCATCATGACGCGGTACTGTTTGCCGTAAATATTGAAGTTCGACACGTAAATACTGCCGACATAAGCCTGTAAAGTCGTCATTACCTGAGATAAAGTCAATCCCGCCTCCTTGATTTTGGGGATATTGGCTTCGAGCTGTTTCTGCGGGAAATTCGGGTTGAACGTCGTCATCGCCATCATCACTTCGGGACGCTGACGCATCGCCGCAAGAAACTGATTAGTAACGTCGAAGAACCGGTTGATATCTCCTCCTGTACGGTCCTGCATCTGCAGTTCGACGCCGTTACTCAGTCCGAATCCCTGTAAAGTCGGCGTTCCCATGAAGATAAAAGTAGCGTCTTTGATATCCGCCGTTTTTTCTTTGAGGATAGCGGCGACCTCGTTAGTAGTGATTTTTCGTTTATCCCAGGGGTCCATTTTAATCTGGACGGTGGCGTACGAACTGCCCATCCCGCTCATGAAATTTACTCCTGCAAGATCGGCAACGTACTGAACATGTTCGATATCGTGTGCGATGTCGGCTACCTGCACCATGACTTCCTGCGTTCGTTCGAGCGAGGCTCCGGGCGCCATGGTAATCATTCCCATTACGCCTCCGCTGTCTTCCTGCGGCACAAATCCGGTCGGGATAATCCTCATCAACAGAAACAGTATCGCAGTCATACAGAGCAGAAATGTTACTGTAATCCAGCGATTCCGCCGTTTACCGAGGAAATGCAGTCCCCGTTCATATCCTTTGGTCGTCGCCCGGAATCCTACATTGAAATAATATGCAAAACGGTTAAAAAATCCTTTCTTTTTTACTTCGCTCTGATGACCTTTCAGAAACAGTACGCACAATGCCGGACTTAACGTCAGCGCATTGACGGCAGAGAGCAAAATGGCAATCGCAAGCGTCAATCCGAACTGTCTGTAAAACACTCCCGAAGTCCCGCCGATAAAACTCACCGGCACAAACACCGCCGACATCACCAGCGTAATCGACACGATAGCGGGCGCAATCTCTTTCATCGCTTTGAGAGCGGCTTCACGGGCGTTGCTCACTCCTGCATCAATCTGGGCGTGAACGGCTTCGACCACCACAATCGCATCATCGACCACGATTCCGATAGCCAGCACCAGAGCAAAAAGCGTCAGCAGATTGACCGAAAAACCAAACAGCTGCAGGAAGAAAAATGTCCCGATAATCGCTACCGGCACAGCAATGGCGGGTATCAGAGTCGAACGGAAATTTTGCAGAAATATCAGTACGACAATAAACACGAGTATAAACGCTTCGAGCAATGTGCGGATAACTTTGCTGATTGAGGCGTCGAGGAACTCGTTGGCGTCCTGCACGTACACTACTTTCAGACCGGGAGGAAACGAGGCTTCGGCTTCTTTCAACACCGCCTTGATGTTGTTGATAACATCCTGAGCGTTTGAGCCTGCGGTCTGGTTGATGCCCATCGTAACAGACGGATTTCCGTTGAGACGTGAAACGACATTGTAGTACAGCGAACCGAGTTCGACGTCGGCAATATCGCGCAATCGCAAAATCTGCCCGTTGACCGACCGCACTACGATGTTTTCAAATTCCGGGACGGTTTTCAGCCGTCCTGTATATTTTAAGGTATATTGGAAATTCTGTTTACTTTCCTGTCCGAGTTCTCCGGGTGCGGCTTCGATATTCTGTTCCTGCAAAGCAGCGGCAACTTCCTCTGGCGCAACTTTGTAGGTAGCCATAACATCAGGTTTCAGCCAGATACGCATCGAATAATCACGCGCTCCGAAAACGTTTGCATCGCCCACACCCTTAACGCGCTTAATCGGCGGCAACAGGTGGATATTGGAATAATTCTGTATAAACGTCTGGTCATAATCGGGATTATCGGATGTAACGCAAATCATCATAATGTTAGAACTCTGCTGTTTACGTACCGTCACGCCGATTTGCGTAACTTCTGCCGGCAGACGCGGCGTGGCTCGGGCAACCTGATTCTGAACATTGACGGCAGCAATATCGGGATTGATGCCTTTCTCGAAAAACACTGTTACCTGAGCGCTTCCGGCGTTCGATGCCGAGGCTGTCATATACGTCATTCCCTCTACGCCGTTGATTTGTTCTTCGAGCGGGATGACAACGGAATTCATTACTACGTCGGCATTTGCGCCCGGATAGCTTGCCGAAACACGGACTGTCGGCGGTGCAATGTCGGGATACTGTTCCACCGGCAGGGTGAACAGCCCGATAATTCCCAGTACGATTATCACAATGGAGATAACGGTAGATAATACGGGTCTATCTATGAATGTCTTTAACATAAACTTACGGGATTAATTGTCAAACGTGATTTTAGTTCCATCGACGAGTGTCGCAACTCCGCCGGTAACGATTCGTTCGCCGACGGTCAGCCCTGTATGTACGATATACATTTGTCCGTCGGGCGTCGGCTCGACAGCAATAACGCGCTGTTTTGTAGCGCCGTCCTCGACCACATAAACCAGAATTTTGTCCTGTTGCGCAAATGTGGCTTTCTGCGGTATGACGATAACATCGTTATGATATGTCGGGATAGCGATTTTTCCGCTCATCCCGCTGCGGAGTATTCCTTCCTGATTCGGGAACTCGGCACGAAAACTTGCACTTCCTGTCGAAACGTTCACTACTCCGGTAATGGTCTCTATCTTACCTTTATAAGGATACGCTGTTCCGTCGGCGAGGGTTAGTGTTACTTCGGGAGTATGTTTCAGTTTTTCGGCTTGAGTGTTGCCTTCGAGTCGTCCGAGAAATTCGGCAAGCGCCTTTTCGTTCAGCGAAAAATATGCGAAGACGGTAGTGGTGTTCGCTACAGTCGTCAGTACGTTCTGATTGTTTACCAGACTGCCTTTGCGGTAGCCGATAGCGCCGACGTATCCGTCAACAGGACTTGTTACCGATGTCCACGACAGCGTTGCTTCGGCGTTTTTCAACTGTGCCAATGCCTGAGCCTGTATTGCCAGCGCCGAACTGTGTGCGTTCCGGTACGTCTCCAACTGTATCGGACTGATGATTTTCTTTTCGGCTAAGGGCGCCATTCGTTCGACGTTGAGTTTGGCGGTCGCAACCTGCGCTTCTGCCGAGGTTACCGCCGCCCGTGCAGTCGTAACAGCCTGTTCTGCTTGCGGCGAATTAATCTTGAACAGGATTTGTCCCTGTTTCACCGCCGAGCCTTCGTCGATAAAGATGTTGTCAATAAAACCGTCGATACGCGGGCGAATCTCAATGTCTTCGCGTCCTCTGACCGTCGCCGGATAGACGGCAACCAATTCCGCCGCCCCCGTCGTTACAAGCGCCGTAGGATACTTCGGCGGCGGTGGCGGCGTATTCGTCGTGCCGACGTTCTGCTGTCTCCCGCACGACAAAACAAGCGTCAACACAGTCAACGCTATTCCTGATAAATACATTCTTTTCATCATTTTCTTTTCTTTTATCATATAAAAAATACTATTCCATAAAAACTGTTCCAATTGTGAGTATATGATACTTACAAATATTTTTCCTGTTTAGCGCTTTTTATATTCAGGTAACCCTCGATTCGAATTACGGGCGCAAAGGTAATTGTTTTATTTGGAATACAAAAATTGGATGCATCGTAAAAACCTTATTCTCTTAAAAAACACCTTAGTAGCCCGTATGATTTCCCACCTCTGTACCTTATTTTATGGGTCGAAAATAAGGTTGAATGGGATGGGGGGTAAATCGTTGGCTACTAAGGTTTTTATAGACATGGCATCAATAAAATAATCCCGATTAGGATTAATAGGATTGCCTTAGGACGCAAGAATTTAACCCGAAGGCAATCCTATTAATCTTTTAATCCTACAAATCCTAATCAAAAAAGGCAATAGCACCTCAAAAAAAGATTTAGCCAGAATAATATAAAATTTGGCTGGTTTAAAATAATTTCATATTTTTGCTGCCGGATATTAAATATGAATGATTAATTATGTTGACTATTTTTCATACAGCTGACTGGCATATCGGTCAAAATTTTTACGGATACGACCGTAAAGACGAACATCTGTTTTTCTTCGACTGGCTGAAAAAACAGACTAAAGAACTGTGTCCGGATGTTTTACTCATTGCCGGCGACATCTTCGACAGCCCTAACCCTTCGGCTGAATCGCAAAAAATCTATTACAGGTTTCTCCACGAGATTACTTCCGGAAATCCTGATCTTCAAATCATTATCATCGCCGGAAATCACGATTCGGCGGCGCGTCTTGAAGCTCCGAATCCTTTGCTGGAAGAAATGAACATCAGGGTCAAAGGTCTTATCAAACGTAACCAGGACGGGGAAATCGATTATCACGATCTGTTAATTCCCATCGAAAAAAGCGGGAAAACTGTCGCCTGGTGTGTCGCCGTTCCATATTTGCGACAGGGCGATTATCCGCCGGCGGAAAGTCATGTTAAAGGCACTGAGTTGATGTACGAAACAATGTATGCCGAACTGGAAAAGGTGCGGACGCCTGCTCAAGCAGTTATTGTTACCGGACATTTACAGACGAAAGGCGCACTGCTGTCCGACAAAGACCGTTCGGAACGGACAATAATCGGAGGACTGGAATGTATTTCGGCGAATATCTTTGACAACGAAGATATTGCGTATGTGGCGTTAGGACATCTTCACCGCTGTCAGAAAGTTGCCGGTCGTGAAAATATTCAGTACGCCGGAAGTCCTTTGCCGATGTCGTTTGCCGAAAAAAACTACGTGCAGGGAATTAATCTCGTGAAATTTAGCGGCGCCAAAATCGAAACGATAGAACGGATAAATTTCGTTCCTCCGGTCGGACTGTTGAGTTTGCCTTCCGAACCGAAACTTTTAGACGATGTTTTGGACGAAATCGCTAAACTCCCCGACGGCGAAATAACCGCCAATTCTCCATATCTCGAAATAAAATTGCTGCTTGCCGCGCCCGAACCGTCAATCCGTTATCACATCGAAAACGCTCTGAAAAACAAATCTGTGAAGCTCGCATGTACTGTTTCTCACAGAAACTATCAGGAAGAGTTCTTCGAAAAAAAAATGGAATATAACGAATTGCAGGAAATTAACCCTGTCGAAATTGCAAAAATCGCCTATCTCAATCAATACGGCAACGAAATGCCCGAAAATCTTCAAAACCTGCTGCAAAGCGTAATAAGTGAAATCTGATTATGCTTTGCAGAATTAAAAGATTACAGGTTTGATTTTTGCACATTCGTATTATTATCGTACTTTTGCAAATTATTACATAAATATAAATGTTATGTAACTAACTTGTATTTAATGAATAGAATTGTTAGTAAAGAGTATTTTTCGGCTAATGTTGTAAAATTTGAGGTGGAAGCGCCATTGATAGCAAAATCCCGCAGGGCAGGGCATTTTGTGATTGTCCGCATCGGCGTAAAAGGCGAACGTGTTCCGCTGACTATTGCCGACGCCGATTTGGAAAAAGGAACGATTACGCTTGTTGTTCAGCAAGTAGGCGTTTCGTCAACAAAACTTTGCGCCTTAAACGAGGGCGATTATATCACCGACCTGGTTGGACCGCTTGGAAAAGCGACGCATATCGAAAATTTTGGTACAGTAGTTTGCGCCTGCGGTGGAGTAGGGACGGCTCCGATGTTACCCATTGTCAAAGCCTTGCACGAAGCGGGCAACCGTGTGATTACGGTTCTTGCCGCACGTACCAAAGAATTGATTATCATGGAAGAACAGATGAAAACGTTTTCAGACGAACTGATAATCATGACCGACGACGGTTCGTATGGAAACAAAGGTCTGGTAACAAATGGCGTCGAAACGGTTATTAAGAGAGAAAAAGTGGACAAATGTGTGACAATCGGTCCCGCCGTGATGATGAAGTTCGTGAGTCTTTTGACGAAACAATACGATATTTCCACGATTGCATCTCTGAATACCATAATGGTCGATGGCACAGGAATGTGCGGCGCTTGTCGGGTAACTGTCGGAGGCGAAACAAAGTTTGTGTGCGTTGACGGTCCCGAATTTGACGCCCATCTGGTTGATTTCGACGAAATGATGATGCGGCTCGGGGGCTATCGCGACATCGAACAGTCGGATATGCATAAAGTTGAACACAAATGCAAAACCGGAGTAAATTGAATTATGGAACGACGAAATGAGACATGGCGCACAGAGTTGCGCAACGCAATAAAAGCAAAAGCACGAGCAGATATTCAGCGTGTTCACATGCCGGAATCAGACCCCGGAATCCGCAGTCGCAACACCGAAGAAGTGAATCGGGGATTGACTGAAGAAATGGCTGTCAACGAGGCGCGTCGCTGTTTAGACTGTGCCAAACCGAGTTGTGTCGAAGGTTGTCCCGTAGAAATTGACATCCCCTCGTTCATCAAAAACATCGAACGGGGCGAGTTTCTCGAAGCCGCCAAAGTGTTGAAGGAGACTTCGGCTCTTCCGGCTGTTTGCGGACGTGTCTGTCCGCAGGAAAAACAGTGCGAAGCGAAGTGTATCCACGTGAAAATGAAAAAAGAAGCCGTGGCTATCGGACATCTCGAACGTTTCGCTGCCGACTACGAACGTAACAGCGGACAAATTTCGGTTCCCGAAATTGCTCCCGCTAACGGAATCAAAATAGCGGCAGTCGGGTCAGGACCTGCGGGATTGTCGTTTGCAGGCGATATGGCAAAACTTGGCTATTCGGTGACTGTCTTTGAAGCTTTGCACGAAATCGGCGGAGTGTTGAAATACGGTATTCCGGTTTTTCGTTTGCCGAACGAAATAGTAGATGTCGAAATCGACAACCTGCGCTCTATGGGTGTTAAGTTTGTGAACAACTGCATCGTAGGAAAGACCGTCAGCATCAACGAATTAAAAGACGAAGGCTTTCGCGGGATTTTTGTCGGAAGCGGAGCGGGATTGCCTCGTTTCATGAAAATCAAGGGCGAAAATCTGGTAGGCGTGATGTCGTCGAACGAATATCTTACACGTATCAACCTGATGGACGCCGGCAATCCCGAATCGGACACTCCGGTTTTGACGGGTAAAAAAGTGGCTGTCATCGGTGGAGGAAATACGGCGATGGATTCGGTCAGGACTGCTCGTCGATTAGGCGCTGAACGTGCAATGATCATTTATCGTCGTTCGGAAGAAGAGATGCCCGCACGTCTCGAAGAGGTGAAACATGCTAAAGAAGAGGGTATTGAGTTTATGACACTGCGCAATCCAATCGAATATCGCGGCAACGAACGCGGACGTGTTACTCACGTTTTATTGCAAGTGATGAAACTCGGAGAACCCGACGCTTCGGGCAGACGGTCGCCGGTCGAAATCCCCGGTGAGACAGAACTGATTGAGGTTGACGAAGTTATTGTCAGCGTTGGCGTTTCGCCGAATCCGTTGATTCCGAGTTCGGTCAAAGGGCTGAACGTAAGTCGATGGGGAACGGTCGTAGTGAACGAAGAGACTATGCAGTCGGATATTCCGATGATTTTTGCCGGCGGCGATATCGTTCGCGGCGGCGCTACCGTGATTCTTGCAATGGGCGACGGTCGTCGTGCAGCTAAAGCAATGGACAAATGGATCAGGGGGAGTTAAGAACTAAGAGTTAAGAACTAAGAGTTAAGAGTTTTATGAAGACACTTTTATTGATTGGATTGGGAGGCGGATTGGGAAGCATGTTGCGATATCTTGTAACTTGCTTTGTTACAAACCATATTACTCGTTTTCCCGCTATTTTAGGGACATTTGCGGTGAATTTCACCGGTTGTCTGTTAATCGGTATAGTGATAGGACTGTCAGAACGTTACGCATGGTTTTCTCCACAGATGCGATTATTTGTCGCAACGGGAATTTGTGGCGGATACACTACTTTTTCGGCTTTCGCATACGAAAATATTAACCTGATGCGAAACGGAGATTATTTCGCAGGCATTATCTATATACTTGCAAGTATAATTATCTGTCTTTTCGCAACTTATATCGGTTTTGCAATTGTGAATTTAGGGAATACAAAATAAAGAACAAAAACTGTGGAATTTTCAAATGAAGCAATATAATGACGCCGTTAGTTTGGAAAAAACAGAGAATTAATGCCATTAAAGAAATTGCTGTTTCTTATTACAAAAGCCAACCAACAAGTGTGAATTATCATTATTTAATAAGATAAGTATTATCAAGATTGGATTCAGATTTGATTAGCTGGTCTCGGAATGATATTTTTTCCTGACTTCGCCACAGGGACACCCAAAATGGTGTCCTGAAATTTGTAAATCATTGATTTATAACTATTTATTAAATCAAAGAAAAAAAGTGTCAAACTCAGGAGAGAACACGGAGTTTATTTCTCTGTGTCCTCTGTGCTCTCTGTGGTTATTAAACATCGCTTTTTCCTGACTTCGCCACAAGGACACCCTACGAATTTCCCCAAAAAAACATATCACGCTCGCCTTTTTGCTCGGCAATCCACTTTTTGCCTTGAAAATAGAGGGTTTCTACCTCTGTGGCATCGGAACTGCTGCCAACAGTTCTATAAACTTTATATTTTCCACCGCTTTTGTCTATAATTTGAACACTGACAACGCAGCTTGAATTATTTTTTTGCGTACAAACATACTGCAAATTTAGCAAAAATTTTCATAGGAAACCCAAAATGGTGTCCTGAAATTTGCAAATCATTTATTTATAACTATTTATAAAATCAAAGAAAAAAAGTGTCAAACTCAGGAGATAAGTATTATTCAAGATTGGATTCAGATTTGATTAGCTGGTCTCGGAATGATATTTTTTTACTAATACTGATCAAAAAAATTATACTACCTTTGTGCGACGAAAAAATATAAAAACGAAGGATGAAAATAGGTTTATTTGTTCCATGTTATGTAAATGCGATATATCCCGATGTTGGGATCGCTACATATAAATTGCTGGATTATTTGGGGTTAGACGTTTGTTATCCGGTTAATCAGACTTGTTGCGGACAGCCGATGGCAAATGCCGGATTCGAAAAAGAAGCGTTGGAACTTGCAATGAAATTTGAAAAAATATTCAATCAATATGATTACATCGTAGCGCCTTCGGCAAGTTGTACGGCGTTTGTCAAATACAATTATCCGTCGGTCATTGAAGATGACAATCTGCCCGAAACCAGCGGAAAGATATACGACGTCTGCGAATTTATCCACGACGTTGTGAAACCGTCGAAATTGCCGGGTCGCTTTCCGCACAAAGTAAGCGTACACAACAGCTGTCATGGTGTGAGGGAATTACAGTTGTCGTCGGCGAGCGAGTTGAACATCGTCCGGTATTCCAAAATAAAAAATCTGCTGTCGATGATCGAAGGCATTGAAATCTTTGAGCCGGCGAAAGTTGACGAATGTTGCGGATTCGGCGGCATGTTTGCCATCGAAGAGCCTGACGTATCGGTTTGTATGGGCGAAGATAAACTCGGCAATCATGTCGCTACGGGAGCCGAATACATCACAGGCGCCGACAGTTCGTGCCTGATGCATCTGCAAGGTATAGCCGCACGAAAGAAGTCGCCAATCAAATTTATTCATGTCGTTCAAATATTAGCATCTGGATTATGAGTACGAAACATGCAAAAGCAGCCAAACGGTTTATCCGTAACAGGGAACAGGAACAATGGCACAACGAAACTCTCTGGCTTGTACGTCAAAAGAGAGACAACATGGCAATGCGGATTCCGGAATGGGAAGAATTGCGGGAACAGGCAAACAGAATCAAAGCACACACTGTTGCCGAATTAGCCTGTTATCTTGAACAGTTTTCGTCGGCAGCCGAAAATAACGGAGCAATTGTCCACTGGGCAAAAGACGCTCAGGAACATAACGAGATTGTTTACGACATTCTGAAACAGCATCAGGTGAAAAAACTCATCAAAAGCAAATCGATGCTCACCGAAGAATGTCTGTTGAATCCATATTTGATTGACAAAGGCATCGAAGTGGTCGAAAGCGATTTGGGCGAACGTATCCTGCAACTTATGGGCGAACATCCGAGCCATATCGTGATGCCGGCGATACACAAAAAACGGGAAGAAGTCGGAAAACTGTTTGAAGAAAAAATGGATTCTGAAAAAGACAACAGCGACCCAACATATCTTACTCACATAGCACGGAAATATCTTCGCAAAGAGTTCCTTACCGCCGACGCTGCAATGACCGGAGCAAATTTCGGGATTGCGCAGACGGGCGAAGTCGTCGTATGTACCAACGAAGGAAATGCCGACATGGGAACTTCGCTGTGTAAACTGCATATCGTGTCGATGGGAATAGAAAAGGTTATCCCCGACTTGAAATCACTGAGCGTTTTTACCCGTCTGCTGGCGCGTTCGGCAACCGGGCAACCTTCGACAACTTATACTTCCCACTATCGCAAACCCATCGAAGGCGGCGAAATGCACATCGTGATTGTGGATAACGGACGAAGCAAAATCCAACACAATTTCAATTATGAACGAATATTGTACTGCATCCGTTGCGGAGCTTGTATGAACACTTGCCCTGTGTATCGTCGAAGCGGCGGATATTCATACACATACTTCATCCCGGGACCAATAGGAATCAATCTCGGCATGTTGAAATCTCCAAAAAAATACAGCGATAACTTGTCAGCCTGTTCGTTGTGCTATTCGTGCAACAATGTATGTCCCGTAAAAGTGAATCTTGCCGATCAGATATATCGGTGGCGACAGCGGCTCAATTTGTTTCATAAAGCTAGCACAACAAAAAAGCTGATGTCGAAAGGAATGAAATTCATATTCGGTCATCCGGCTTTGTACGGCGCTGTGTTGAAGATAGCGCCGATAATCAATCATCTGCCGCGTTTTTTGGTGTATAACAAACTGAACGCATGGGGTCACGGACGTGAATTGCCACGTTTTGCCGGCAAAAGCTTTAATTCAATGTGGAAAAAAGGGAAACAATTAACAATTAATAATTAATAATTAAGCAATGAGTTCTAAAAATGATATAATTAAAAATCTCAACCCGCATTATTCATGGACTTTAAAGCTGGCAGATATAAAAACAGTCGAGGCTGTGAAATTCGATAATCCTGTCGCCGAATTTCTGGAAATCAGCCGTTTTGTCGGCGGCGATGCTGTTTTGCTGAATGAGGGCGAAGATGTCAATGCTCTCATCAAGACTCTGTACCCCGACGCCGTGCGAATTGCGTCAAACCTGCCCGAAATCACAATCGCATCTTTCAATCCCGACGAAACAGACGACCCTCACAATCTCAACGACGTCGAACTCGCTATAGTGAAAGGAGAACTCGGCGTTGCTGAAAACGGCTGCGTATGGATTCCACAAAACGTAAGACAAAAAGCGCTTTATTTCATATCCGAAAATCTGGTGATAATTCTTGATAAAAACAAAATCGTCAACAACATGCACGAGGCTTACGAGCGTGTTGCCGGAAACGATTACGGCTTCGGAGTGTTTATTTCGGGACCCTCGAAAACCGCCGATATCGAACAGGCGCTCGTTATCGGAGCACACGGCGCTAAATCGGTCAGGGTAATAATTAATTAATTTTATTAATATTAAAAACAGTTTTACGTATGTTAAGATTAAGAATTATTTTTTGTATATTATTGACAGGCAATGTAGTGTTTTCGCAAAATCCGATTTCTCCTCCGGGAGTTTATATTGCCGATCCGACTGCACGAGTAGATGTAAACGGGAAAATGTATATCTACGGCTCGCTCGACACGATTCCGGGAGAGTATTGTTCGAC
>JAISXV010000251.1 GCA_031270335.1 Prevotellaceae bacterium
TGCAACTGAAATCCGAGATTTTCTCCCGTCAAACTGTTGATATGTTCATTAGGAGACCAGTCGCCCGATTCGACCAAATCGGCTTTAGCCACTTTTTTCACCAAATCAATTGCTTCGTCGGTTTTACCTACGTGAATACGCGCCCAGCAATCCATGAAACTCAACCAGGGCCACACAGCTCCATTGTGGTAAGTCGCAGGTTTATAGCCAAATTCGGCAGGATAATATGGAAAAGTCTCGGCAATGCCATAAGGAGTTAAACTTTTTGTATTCAACGAATTGATTATCTTCAACGCTTTATCTTTTGGAACGACGTCGAAAAGTATTCCGATAGTCTGGTCCTGAAGCAGTTTGTCATTTATTTGCCCGTCTTTCCACTTTTGGCAATAATAATCGCCATTCCACAGACCGCCGTCTTTTGTCGATTTGTTTATGAAAGCATATCCTTTTTGATATGCCGATTCATATTTTTTAAAGTTGTCATTATCACCACATTCTTTGCAAATGAACATCATCTGTTTGAGAGCGGCAAGATATATCAACCCCGAAAAGGGCGAATATTTCCTGTCTGCCACGCCGCGAACATCTTTCCAGTCGCCCCAAAACGAAACTTGAGCAGGAATCCCGTCGCCCGACGAATCTCTCGAAATCAGCCAGTCCATAGCCTTGACCAGCGCCGGCAACCACGCCGCAAGGTTTTCTTTGTCGCTGTAATACTGGTAGAAACGTGCTGCACGCAGAATAAAAAACGCGTTGATATCCAGGTCGTCGTTTCGTTCTATCAGAGGCAGTATTGTTGTCGGAATTTTTCCCGACGCTTGCTGATGAGCGACGCTTTCGTCTATCATCTTGCGCTCTACGTCTTTGAACAAAACCAGATGCAACCACGAAGTCCAATAGCTATCGCGCTGATTCAGTTCGCAATATCCCATAGTAAGCACCTCATTGTTTTTGGTGCATTTTGTCAGGGATATTCCCGGAATCATATACCAGCGAAGATATTTGTCGAGCAATTTATCGCCGGTTTGCGGAATAGCATTGTCGAACAGGGCGGTTTTTTCTTTCAGAACCGACCATGTTTTATGCACATAATCAGTCAATTCTTCAATATTGCCAAACTGATTTGCGCTTATCCATTTGTCGTCATAAAAAGTGGCAAGAATGTGAAACGTTTTCTGTTCGCCTGCCTTTATCGAAACGGGTATCGTCAATTCTCTGTTTTTCCACTGTGTCTTCGAATCGCAAGTCATCTGATAATAAGGACTTACTATTCCGGAATATGTTCCTGATTCGCATGTCTGCACATTTTTCGTTAACGCCGAATCGGGACTGATAATCAGATTGAACGTTTCGTCCGAAGTTGCCGAACAGGTTAATTCCAGCAATAAAGCAGGCAGCGAAGATGTCGCCAAATCGTTAATACCCAAAGGACAAAACGTCTGCAAATCTATTTTCGAAGATATAGCCGGAGACTGTTTGTACGAATTTTTAACAAAAGGAAAAGTTCTGTTAATGTTTTTTTGTTTAAATTCCGAAAAAGAATGCCGTACATTATTCTTTTCCAGACCAATATTGATGCTTCCCCTGTCGGAAAGCCATCGTCCCAGCCGTCCGGGATTTTGAAGGACTTTTCCATATAAATCGCCATTCTCCGAAACGTTTACCGTTAATGCAAAATTGGCAACAGGATAGCCGTCTATCGTTCCGGTTTTACCGGAAACACTGTAATTACCAAGTCCTGAAAGTATCAGGAAAATCATTAAAACTCTTTTCTTCATGTCATTCCACGTTAATGTTATTCATTAAAAATTTTTGCAAATATAACTTTTATTTTTTAATTACATACTGCCTGCCTGAAACGAAGTTTAATTACGTCTATGTCTAAAAAAATGTGGAGCGTCATAAAAGGCGCTCCACATTTATTAACAAAAATGTTGAATCACTATCTTTTAATCCAGTATTTTGATTCTGATATTTCTATACCACACATCGTCGCCATGATCCTGAAGTCCGATATAGCCTTCACGTTTCGCGCCGCCGAGATTGTTCAGCAATTCGAATGCAAGAGGCCATTTTTGTTGGCTGAATTTACTGTTTTGCAGCATTTCTGTCCATTGCGGAGTCCACAAATGATACTCGACAACCGTTTGACCGTTTTGTTTGTGGAAAACGGAGCCTTTGAAAACGGTGATACTTGTCTTGTTCCATTCGTCGAAAGGATTGGCATTCTGTGGGACTGCGGGAATCATATCGTAGAGCGAACCGGCTTGACGATTACTATTTATTCCCTGTGTCGCGTCGGGATGATTTGCATTATCCAGCACCTGATATTCGGGCGACGAAATATAAATCGGCTGTCCTTTAATTTCCTGTGCAAGAAAGAAAATGCCCGAGTTTCCGCCTTTCGAAATCTTCCATTCCAGTTCGAGTTCGAAATTTTTGAACTTGTGCGCAAAGATAATGTCGCCGCCATCTTTTTCTTGAGCTTCGCCACCGCCGGCGCCACTGAATTTTATTGCGCCGTCGTCGATAATCCACTGTTTGGGAACAGTTTCTTTGTCGTATCCACGCCAGCCGTTGAACGTTTTACCATCGAAAATAGTGATAAATCCGTCGGCGCCTTTTGGGAATTTCGAAAGATCGACCTGTGGTTGTTCGACTACGGTGTATTCGGGAACGCCATTAGCTGCAGGAACGACAGTCGTTTTCGTTTCTACTTTTGCGTCGTCAACTTTTTTTGTATCGGGAGCTTTCTTCGTTCCGCCGCCGCAGGCGAAAAACGCGCCCGCTAACACAATCGACACTACATAAACTAACTTTCTCATAATATAAAACTTTTTACAATATTATATATTATACTCATTCTTTTATGCCGGCATATCAGGAAGGCTGTAACCGTTTTGATAAGTATGCTTTATCAATTCCTTAGCAAAAGTTTTCGCATGAATCTTTGTCGATGGTTTGTTGAATGTCGGATGACCATCAACGATTTTGAAGTCATCGGACAGAACCAGACTGAACTCATCCTGATCATTAATATTGGTGAACTCCATTTTAGCGCCATCCCAAAGCAATTCTTTGTTCAATGCCTGAAGTCTCACACCAAGCACGCCCATAACAACCATTTCGTTGAAAGGACCAGCTTCGCTGAAATCAGATGCTGTTTTCACACGGCTTTCCGGACTTTCTTTACATGCACGTACCCAGTCCATTTCGTGGCTTGTAGTTATTTCGCGCTGAGTTTTTGGAACTTCAGGTTTCCTGCCTGAAAGCAACCATGGACGAACGCCGTAACATCCGCAAATCAGAGTATCTTTGGTTCCGTAGAAAATAGCAGCGCCACCGGCGTCGTTCATATTTTTTCCTTCGGGCCAGCCTGCGGGCATATTCGGCTTAATACCACCGTCATACCATGAAATTTCTACTTCGGGGAATTCTTTCACTTTCTTCACACCTGTAACCGGACGTTTCGGGAAAATGTAACGTACTGTCTGCGCCGAAGGAGCGCAATCGGTGAGCAACAATGTCGAACTTCCCTGTACTTTTGTGGGATAACCCAACTGTAAGGCTTTGAATATCGGATGCATGATATGACATGCCATATCGCCGAGAGCGCCTGTTCCGTAATCCCACCATCCGCGCCAGTTCCATGGATGATAGATTTCGTTGAACGGACGTTTTTTGGCAGGACCAATAAACAGTTCCCAGTTCAATGTTTCGGGAACCCACGAGCCTTGTTTTGGAGTGTTCAAACCCTGGGGCCAGATAGGACGGTCGGTGAAAGTGTCAACACGTTTTACTTCGCCGATTTCGCCGTTCCAAATCCAGTCGCATACTTGACGAACGCCTTCATCAGAACTGCCTTGATTACCCATCTGCGTGGCAACTTTGTATTTTTCAGCCAGCTTTGTCAGCAAACGGGATTCATACACACTGTGTGTCAAAGGTTTTTGCACATACACGTGTTTTCCGAGAGTCATTGCTGTTGCAGCAATGATAGCGTGGGTATGGTCGGCTGTCGCAACAATAACAGCATCAATATCCTTACCTACTTCATCATACATCTTACGCCAATCCCAATATTTTTTTGCATTGGGATATGCTTCGAAAACTTTTTTGCTGTAACCCCAATCGACGTCGCACAAAGCTACAATGTTTTCTGTGCCTTTGACAGCGTGCAAATTAGAGTTACCCATACCGCCGATACCAACGGCAGCAATATTCAACTTATCGCTCGGAGCTACATATCCGAACTTCTTACCCATCACTACGCTCGGCACTATTGTTACTCCAGCTGTAATGAGGGCGCCTTTTTGGAGAAATGATCTCCTGTCCATTTTTTTGTCCATATTATACTATTTTTTACATTTTAAGTTTATAATAATTTTCAAAGAATCTACTTTTTTTCGCCGTTACGAACCCCGCAACTTGGGCGCAAGTTAGGTAAAATAATAATACAATTGTAAAATTCGTATAATTTTTTTTATTTTCATTAATTAAAATTCGTATAATCAATATCTTAAAATATAATATTTTTTTATTGAACAATGGCGTTATTCGTTTAAATATCGTAAAAAAATAACGTTTTTTCGCAAATTTTAAGAAAAAAAAGAAAAGAACTTGATTTTCGAAAAATTTTGTACCTTTGCGCCGTAATTTATTAATAGATATATGATATTTGAAAGTATGAAATCAATATTGGATAATCGCCCTTCGCTTGCCGGACAAGTCGCTGACGTTGCGGAAGTTGCCGGATATTTATGGCAAAAGGGATGGGCAGAACGTAATGGAGGAAACATTACTGTCAACATCACCGATTTGGCAGATGATGAAATAAGAAACATGCAGGCTATAAGCGATATAACGCCGATAGGCAGGACGCTTCCCAATCTGAAAGGTTGTTACTTTTTTTGCAAGGGAACAAACAGGCGAATGCGTGATTTGGCGCGTAAACCGATGGAAAACGGCTCGGTAATACGGATTTTGGACGATTGCAGCAACTATGTAATCATTGCCGACAATCCGGTGAAACCCACTTCGGAACTCGCTTCGCATCTGTCGATGCACAACTACTTGATTGGCAAAGGTTCAACGTATAAAGCAGCGTTGCACACTCATCCGATCGACCTGATTGCGATGACGCATATTCCACAATTCCTCGAAAAAGACAAACTCACTTATCTACTGTGGAGTATGATTCCCGAAACGAGAGCTTTTTGTCCCAAAGGCTTGGGAATCATTCCTTATGCTTTGCCGAGTTCTTTCGATTT
The DNA here is from genome assembly GCA_031270335.1 of Prevotellaceae bacterium. Lineage (GTDB taxonomy): Bacteria > Bacteroidota > Bacteroidia > Bacteroidales > UBA932 > JAIRLF01. Next base: position 5,271 of record JAISXV010000251.1, read on the forward strand.
AGCGGATGCAACAATCAAGGAACTTGACGAATACGACGTAGTTATGTGGGAAAAACACGGAATATGCTCTGTCAGCGATAACATTTTCGAAGCCTTCGATATGGTAGATACGCTTTCGAAATCGGCGCAAATATATCTGACAGCCAAACAAATGGGGTTCGACCCGGACGGAATGTCGTTAGAACAGATGGAAGAGCTTAGAGTTGCGTTTAATTTACCAAAATAATTGTTAGATATTGAAAATGAAAGCATTTGTATTTCCGGGACAGGGAGCGCAATTCCCGGGTATGGGAAAAAATCTGTACGAAACAGAGACAGCAAAAATTTTATTCGAGCAAGCAAATGATATTCTTGGTTTCCGAATCACCGATATCATGTTCGATGGAACAGCCGAAGACCTTAAACAAACGAAAGTTACACAACCGGCGGTTTTTCTGCATTCGGTGATTCTTGCAAAAATATATCCTGATTTTAAGCCCGATATGGTCGCAGGACATTCGCTTGGCGAATTTTCGGCTTTGGTGGCGGCAGGTGCAATGGATTTCGAAAGCGGTTTGAAATTGGTGTCAGCCCGTGCTAAAGCAATGCAAAAGGCTTGTGAATTACAGCCTTCGACTATGGCTGCAATTTTGGGACTCGACGATGCGACGGTAGAGCAAATATGCGCTGAAATCGAAGGCGTTGTCGTTCCTGCAAACTATAACTGTGTAGGACAGTTGGTTATTTCCGGCAGTGTCGATGCTGTGGAAGAGGCTTGCGGAAAACTCAAGGCGGCAGGAGCCAAACGTGCTCTTGTTCTGCCTGTTGGAGGAGCGTTTCATTCTCCGTTGATGGAGCCGGCAAGAGTCGAACTCGAAGACGCAATACATGCGACAGTGTTTAATCCGCCCGTTTGTCCGGTTTATCAGAACATCGACGCTCAACCGCATACTGAACCGGAAATCATCAAGCAAAATCTTGTAAAACAATTGACTGCTCCGGTACGATGGACACAATCCGTACAAAACATGATTGCCGGCGGAGCAGTTTCGTTCGTAGAACTCGGACCGGGAAATGTGTTACAGGGTTTGATTAAGAAAATCAATAATTCTGTTGATGCAGAAAGTAAACAAAGTCTTTGATGCAGAAAGCGAAACATAACAGCAAACGGTTAATTCTCCTTTTGTGGAGAATTAGCCGGTTTTGTTTGATAATGCTGCTATCCACAGGCGTTTATGCACAACATTATGTTGGCGTTAAAGGTTCTCAGGGTTTTAACTCCGTGAGCGCTCTGCCCGATTTCGACAAACGGGCGCTCCAAACTTTCAGTCCCGGAATACTTTATCGCTATGAACACAAGAAATATTTCGCCATGCAGGTCGAAACCAATTATATCAACAAAGGATATATCAAAGAGATAGACACGATATCGATGACTCCAGAAACGACTTACCGCATCACAGCATTCGAATTGCCGCTTATGACGCAGGGATTTATCCGGCTTGGAATGTTTCGTCCGTATGTGACGGGCGGAGTTTATATCGGTTATATTCTTGACCGTAGCGTTCAGGTAACAGGCGAAGAATCACAGAAATATGTCTTTGACGAATACGATAAGCGGTTCGAATACGGTATTACCGGCGGCGGAGGTTTGGGAATCGAAATCTACCGGTTCGAGATTCAGGCAGAATGTCGATATCATTACAATTTTTCGTTTTTGCGAAATCCTTCTATTCCCAACAGTGGAGGAAACAGATATATAAATTCCACACAATTAATGTTTTCGGTGTCGTTGCTATATCGTTTGTCAAAATAGTTGCGATTTTTTGGAAAGATGGACAAAAATATTCCACAAAGACAAAAATCCTTTTTTTGGGGTTCAATTAAATTTGATTACTTTTGCGTGCTTTTATGGTACTGTTAATTTATAATAAATTAGGAAATTACTTGACAGGATATTTGTTTGAAAAATATGGTCGGTTTGTTCTTGCGTTGTTGATTGTAAGGATGTTATGTGTTTTGACCGTTGATGCTCAGGTTATCAAAATGCCTGAAAAGAAGTCGGAAAAAGCTGTGGATACCACTGTGAATATGGTTATGGATTCGTCTCAAGCGGTAAAAAAAGGAGCGTTTCAAGACCCGATAACTTACGCTGCAAAAGATTCGATGATTATTGATTTGCTTGACATCGACACTATAGTCTATTTATATAAAGAAGGAAATGTGAAGTCGTTGGATATGGAAATGACAGCCGGATACATCGACGGCAGCAAGAATAAAGGAACAATTTTCGGGCAGGGATACCTTGATACCACAGGTAAATGGCTCGAACGTCCTGTTTTCAAACAGGGTGGCGAACAGTTCGAAATGGAAACGGTGACGCACAAGTTCACTTCGGAGAAAACGCGTATCAAAAACATCAGCGCTCATCAAGGCGACGGGCTTCTGTATGGCGATGTGGCAAAACGTATGCCCGACCATTCGACTTTCATTCAAGGAGCGAAATACACCACCTGCGACGACCCGCATCCTCATTTTTACATACGGATGACAAAAGGTAAAATTGTCGATAAACCAAGCAGATACATCTATTTCGGGCCCTCGTATCTCGTAATCGAAGACGTGCCTTTTCCGCTGATAATCCCGTTCGGGTTTTTCCCGCAACAGTCGGGACGTTCGTCGGGAATACGTATGCCGACTTATGGTGAAGAGGTGGCGAGAGGATTTTTCTTGCGTAATCTTGGATATTATTTTGCTATCGGCGAACACATGGATCTCGATCTTTCAGGCGACTATTACACTTTGGGTTCGTGGGCTTTGCGTTCAGCTTCGAGATATACCAGACGGTATAAGTTCGACGGAAGTTTCAACATGCAATATGCTTTCAACACTACCGGCGAAAAAGGTTCGGCAGATTATTCGGCTGCGACGACTTTTTCGGTGCAATGGAGTCATCGTCAATCGCCGAAAGCCCGTCCGGGAACAAACTTTTCTGCAAACGTCAATTTTGCCTCGGCAAACAATAACATGTACAACAATAACGCAGCACACAATCCATATCAGAATATCAACAACTCAATCAGTTCCAGTATTTCGTATTCACGTGCGTGGCAAGGTTCGCCTTTCAATTTTTCGGTAAACGCCAGACACAGCCAAAACATGAGAGACAGCACTTATGCCGTTACTTTGCCGAACATAACGCTTTCGATGTCGCGCATTTATCCTTTCGCACGTAAAGAGAGAGTGGGTAAAAAAGCAATGTACGAAGATATTTCGCTCACCTACGGAGTAACATTCGATAACAATGTGAATTTCAAATCGACAGAACTGAAAAACCCCAATTTTATGAAAAAAGTAAACAACGGTCTAAACCATAATGTCAGCATCGGTTTGCCGAACGTTCCGATATTGCAATACCTCAATCTTTCTCCATCAGTGCGTTACGGTACAAAATGGTATTTCAAATCAATAGAAAAACATTGGGACAGCATCAACAGGAAAGTGGTAACCGACACTACGCAAGCGTTCAGCAAATTGGGAATGGTTCACGAATACGGTTTTTCGGCTTCGCTCAATACGCAGATATACGGATTGGTTAAATTTAAGAAAGGCAGCAGGGTAGAAGCAATAAGGCACGTGATGAAACCTTCTGTCGGTTTTTCGTATAATCCCGATTTGGTGAAATCGTTCAATGGTTATCGCATGGTTCAGCGCGACACTCTGGGAAATATGGAACAGTATAATATCTATCAGGGTCAGCCTTACGGATTTCCATCGCAACGGGAAAGCGGTTCGATAAATTTTTCGCTCGGTAACAATCTCGAAATGAAAGTGAGAGGTAAAGACGATACTGTGGCACGAAAAGTGCCGTTACTGAATACTTTCGATATCAGCGCTTCGTACAATTTGCTCGCCGATTCGATGAACTTGTCGAATATTTCACTTTCGGGAACAACCAACCTGCCCGGGCAAACTGCCCTGTCGTTCCGTTTTACGCTCGACCCGTATGCCATCAACGAGAGGGGCGTCAGAACTAAAAAGTATATGTGGCAGGATAAAAAAGGTTTGGCTATAGGTCGTTTGACTGATTTTAGCCTTTCGTTCGGTTATTCATTTAACGGAGGAAAAAAAGACGGAGGCAACAAAAACAAAAACCGTAATAATCCTGAATCACAAAGAGGTAAAAACAGAGATGGCGACGGTCACGATCACGAACATGATGAGGAACGTACTCGTTCGGACGTCTTTAACCCGTTTGTATATGAGCCGTTTAGCGCTCCTTGGAGCGTGTCGTTCAACTATTCGTATAACTATAGTAAAAGGTATAGCTACACCGGCGGAACATTGTTTACAAACCATAATCACAATCAAACGCTTGGCTTTAACGGAAGTATAACGCCGACAAAAAACTGGGACTTGAGAATTAGCAGCGGATTCGATTTCAAAACAATGGGATTGACTATGACGCAAATCAGTATAACACGACAACTGCACTGTTTCGATTTTTCGTTCAACTGGACGCCGCTTGGTCGTTATCAAAGCTGGAGTTTCCGAATTGGAATACGTTCGTCAATGTTGAGCGATGTGCTGAAATACGACAAACAATCAAGCTATTTCGATAATTTATGATCGATATAATTACGGTTACAGGAGCGACAGCAAGCGGGAAAACTGCTTTGGCGGTGAATCTTGCAAACGAAATTGACGCAGAAATTATTTCGGCAGATTCGCGTCAAGTGTATCGGGGAATGGATATCGGCACGGGAAAAGACTTATCGGAATATGTGATCGACGGCGTGACAGTTCCTTATCATCTGATTGACATAGTAGATGCGGGATACAGATACAGTGTTTTCGAGTATCAGCACGATTTTCTGAAAGCATATAAAATGATAAAGGAGCGTGGGAAAAATATCGTGCTTTGCGGCGGTAGCGGAATGTATATTGAAGCGGTTATCAATGGATATGATTTGTTGCCTGTGCCTCCAAATGAGGAACTTCGACAGAATCTCGAACTGAAATCTCACGAAGAACTGATAAAAATACTGTCCTCGCTCAAACGTCTGCACAATAAAACGGATATCAACGCCAAAAAACGGACTATACGGGCTATCGAAATAGAATATTATCTGAAAAACAACAATATCGACCGCCGGGAATATCCCGCAATAAACAACATCTACTTCGAATTGCATTTCGACAGGGAAACTCGCAGAAAAAGAATAACTTGCCGGTTATTGGACAGACTGAAAAACGGGATGATCGAAGAGGTCGAAGGTCTGATGAAACAGGGACTGACTTTAGACGACATGCTGTTCTACGGACTGGAATACAAATATATCAGTCTCTACTTATGCAACAAACTGACCTACGACGATATGGTCGAAAAACTGAACATCGCCATACATCAGTTTGCTAAACGACAAATGACCTGGTTTCGCGGAATGGAACGTAAAGGCGCTGTAATTCATGTCATCGACGGTCAAAAATCCATGCAGGAAAAATTGGAGGAAATAAAAAAAATCGCAAATATATAAAGTTATTCAATTTGAACGCCTATCGGCGTTCTTTCCTGACTTCGACAATGCGTCACCCAAATCGGTGACGCAAAATTTTTAATATGTTGTCCTACGAAAAAACAAGCATATTTTTTATGTTGCATAACATCATTTGGAAGTGAATATTTTTTTGATTTGCACAGTATTTAAAAAATTATTTACTTTGCATCCGGATTTATTTATAAACTTTAAAAAAATATAGATATGAGTACTAAAATTGACGGATACAAATCGTTGCTGAAGCACATCACGATTGCAATTGAGATTTATCCTCAAAAATTTCCGTATGTGGGTGAATAGTTTAAGATGTTAAATATGAACATGAAATATTTTATATTGCTAATAATAGTTCTACTGTTTGCGAGATGTAGCGATATACATAGATATAAATATCAATATATTACAGTAGATGACAACGTGATGACGACATTTAATAATGAGTCGTTCAAAAAGGCAAGACATCTTTCTTATTCCGTCATCAATAACGATTTTGTTGGTCAACCTTACAGAATGGCAATAATCGATTCTTTTCTTTACTTGATAGACGGATCACGAGTAATGGATTCGATTGTTCATCTGTTTGATATAAAAAACAACACTTATAACGGGACAGTTATCCCCCGTGGACCTGGACCGAATGAATTACATTCTATAGGTGAAATTTGTTCTTCAATAGACAATAAAACTATATGGGGAGATGATATAACAAGTAGAAAATGGGTCGGATTTGATAAAGAAATGCTCATTCAGACAAAACAGGCTGTAGTAAAACAGAAAATACAGTTTCATAAAAGCATGATTTATGTGGATGATCCTGTATGGATTTCGGATACTTCATTCATTGCTCTTGATATGAGCAGTTATAAAGAACGGTTTTACATCTTAAAGAGAAATTTGGACAATATTTTACCTGTCCGTAACCCTTATTTTCATTTTAACGAAAATATTCCAAAACTTATATTGAGCGATATTTTTTCAACCAAAATGAGTGTGAAGCCGGATAAAAGTAAAATTGTTTTAGCCGGCAGATATTTTGATTGTCTTGAATTTTACAGTATAGATGGTGTTTTCCTGAAAATAGTGAAAGGTCCCGACAGGAATTTTATTTTTGAATATAATGAAAAACGATCGGAATCAGCTAACACTGTGATAAAAACGGATAAAACGAGAAGGGCTTATCTAGATATAAAGAGTACAGATAATCGAATCTATGCATCGTATTCCGGAAAAGCGCGGGGAGATTCTTCTCATTATTCTTTTTCAAACCTTATATACACTTTTGACTGGGATGGAAATCCTTTGGAAAAATATGTACTGGACTGTACAATTGGAGGTTTTGATGTTGATCCGTCCGATCAAATGATCTATGCCATAAAAGAAGAAGATTTTTCGATTATATGTTTTGATATTCGATAAATAAAAGAAGATGAAACAGATTGTAATTTTGTTAACGGGTTGGTAAAACAATTGTGTTTCCTTCCGATGTTCCTTGTATTTCAGATTCAACTTTATCGGATGTTCTAAGTTTCTTCCTTATTTCCTGTATTTTTTATTTCTCTGTGACCTCTGTGCTCTCTGTGGT
>JAISXV010000259.1 GCA_031270335.1 Prevotellaceae bacterium
CTTTGTGACCCCGGCAGGACTCAAACCTGCGACTTTCAGAACCGGAATCTGACGTTCTATTCAACTGAACTACGAGGCCCCTATTAAATTCGGGCGCAAAGGTAAACAAAATATTTTAAATTGTAGAATTTTGATTTACGATTTTAGATTTGCCTTCGGTCGCAAACAACAATCAACAATCGTAAATCTACAATCGTAAATCTACAATCTACAATCGTAAATCTACAATCTACAATCTACAATCTACAATCTACAATCTTTTCAAAGTTTGTGCCATCTTTGAAGCGAACACAAAGTCGTTCAATTCTTTATTGTCCGACTGCAGAATGATATCCTTATTTCCTTCCCACCATTTTTGACCGTTGTAGATGAAGACGATTTTGTCGCCGATTCCCATTACGGAGTTCATATCGTGAGTATTTATTATCGTTGTCATCTGATATTCTTCGGTGATTTCACGAATCAGGTCGTCGATAAGAATTGAAGTCAGGGGGTCTAATCCCGAGTTAGGTTCGTCGCAGAGCAGATATTCGGGATTCAGAGCGATAGCCCTTGCGATAGCCACGCGTTTCTGCATTCCTCCGCTGATTTCCGACGGATATAAATCGTTTGCGTTGAGGATATTTACCCGTTTCAGACAAAAGTTTGCACGATCGATACGTTCCTCTTTTGTCATGTTGGTAAACATTTCGAGCGGGAACATCACATTCTGAATCACCGTTGCAAAATCGAACAGAGCGCTGCCCTGAAACAACATGCCGATTTTCCGGCGTAACCATTTCTTATCGTGGAAATTCAGAGTGTCGAAACGGGTATTTCCATACCATATTTCGCCGGCGGTGATATCGTGCAGTCCCACAATCGACTTGAGCAGCACCGTCTTTCCCGAACCGCTCTGACCGATGATAAGATTCGTTTTCCCTACGTCGAACACTGCCGAAATATCGTGAAGCACTTCCTTCTGTCCGAACGACTTGTACACATTTTTTACTTCAATCATATCAACATCAATTGAGTTAAAATCAAATTAAACACCAGGATGAACACGCAACTTGCGACTATCGAAACCGTTCCCGATCTGCCGACATCTAACGAACCGCCTCGCGCATTATAACCGTAAAACGCCGGTATCGTGGTTATTATAACGCTGAACACTATCATTTTCACTACTCCGTAGGTAATATAAAACGGAATGAAAAATATCTGTATTCCTTTAATAAAATCGGCAAGCATGATGATTTGAGTAAAAAAGACGATAAACGCTCCGCCGAGAATACCAACAAACATGCTCAATATCGTCAGAAAAGGATTAAACAGAACTGCGGCAACCACTTTCGGCAAGATAAGGTAATTTGCTGAATTGACGCCCATAATTTCCATCGCATCAATCTGTTCGGTGATTCGCATACTGCCAATTTCCGATGCGATATTCGAGCCGACTTTTCCGGCAAGAATCAGGGCGATCATCGTCGAACTGAACTCCAGCAGAATGGAATCGCGTGCTATCAGACCGATATAATATTTGGGAAACAATGGATTAACGAAATTCAAGGCGGTCTGGATAGTTATTACAGCGCCCATGAAAAACGATATGATTGATACGATTGCAATGGAACTTAACCCAAGTTTTTCCATTTCAATCCATATCTGTTTGAAAAAAATATGAGGTTTGTCAGGCAAAACGAACACTTTCCTCATCAAGAGAAAATACTGTCCTGTTGAAAATAATGCCTTCTTTATCATTTTATTTTATATCATTCCAAAAGAAAAGATTTAACCTGCGCATAGACATTTTCTCCGGTGAATCCGAATTTTTTGTCCAAAACATCGTATGGAGCCGAAAAACCAAAGGAATTTAAACCCCATACTTTCCCGTTTTTACCGGCTAAACCTTCGAGAGTAACCGACAATCCCGCCGTCAGTCCGAAAACTTTTTTGCCCGGAGTAATCACAGAATCCTGATATTCCTTCGTCTGGCTGCGGAACGAGCCTTCGGAAGGAGCCGACACAATGCGTACTTTGATTCCGTCGTTTCTCAGCAAAGCGGCGCCTTCGACCAGAGTAGAAACTTCCGATCCTGAGGCAAGTAAAATGACGTCGGCGTCGCCGTCGTCAACAACGATATACGCGCCTTTTTCCGACTGCAAAGCGTCGATATAGCGATTTCCCGACGAAGGAAGATCGGTAATGTTTTGACGCGAAAGTATCAGCGCTGTAGGCGTGTGAATGTTTTCAAGGGCGAGTTTCCATGCGACGGTCGTTTCGTTGACGTCTGCCGGACGCAATACCAGCGTGGAGTTTTCGCCTTTGTGATTCTTGAGTTTTTCCATGAGACGTATTTGCGCTTCCTGCTCGACCGGCTCGTGAGTAGGACCGTCTTCGCCGACACGAAAAGCGTCGTGCGTCCAGATAAACTTCACCGGAACGCCCATCAATGCCGCCATTCGGACAGCCGGTTTCATGTAATCCGAAAAGACAAAAAACGTTCCGCAGGCAGGAATTACGCCGCCGTAAAGTCCTATGCCGATGCAGAGACAAGCCATTGTCAGTTCCGAAACTCCGGCTTGCAGGAATGCTCCCGAAAAGTCGGTTTTCGTTATTGCTTTTGTCTGTTTCAGGAAGCCGTCGGTCTTGTCGGAGTTCGAAAGGTCGGCGGATGAAACTATCATATTCTCAACCTGTTTAGCCAGCACGCCGAGAACGGTTGCCGAGGCTGCACGCGTTGCCTGATTCGGCTTTTGCTGAATAGCTTGCCAGTCGATTACGGGCGGCTGATTCGAAAACCATTTTTGCCGTTTTTCTTCGAGTTCGGGATATTTTTCTGCCCATGCCGCTTCACGAGAGTGTAAATTGTCTGTGATTTTTATCAGTTCGTCTTTTCTTTTTTCGTACAGTTTAGCCACATCGTCGAAGATTACGAAAGGATTTTGAGGGTCGCCACCCAGACTTTTGATTGTATTTTCGACCGATACTCCTGCGGCGCTCAATGGCTGTCCGTGAGTGCTGCACTGTCCTTCAAACGACTTGCCGTCAGCAGTTAAAGCGCCTTTGCCCATGACGGTTTTGCCGATAATCAGGTAAGGACGTTCCTGTTCGTCGACAGCGTTCTTCAGAGCCGCACGTATTTCGGCAATGTCGTTTCCGTTAATCGTTTCGACACGCCAGCCCCATGATTCGTATTTCTTTGCAACATCTTCGCTTGTAACGTCTTCGGTGCCTGTCGATAACTGTATGCCGTTTGAATCGTAGAACATAATCAGGTTGTTCAATCCCAGATGTCCGGCGATACGTCCCGCTCCCTGCGAGATTTCTTCCTGTATGCCTCCGTCGGAAATGAAAGTGTAGATTTTTTGAAACGATTCTCTGTTCAGTTTCGCATCGAGAAATTTAGCCGCAATAGCCGCTCCTACAGCGTAAGTATGTCCCTGTCCGAGAGGTCCGGAAGTGTTTTCGATTCCCCGTTCCACGTCTAATTCGGGATGTCCCGAGGTACACGAACCCCATTGCCGAAAGCCTTTCAGGTCGTCCATAGAATATTTCCCTGCGAGCGCCAACACCGAATAAATCATTGTGGACATGTGTCCCGGGTCGAGGAAAAACCTGTCGCGACCTTCCCAGTGCGGATTACGGGGGTCGTAAACAAGAAATTCACTGTACAGCACGTTCAAAAAATCTGCGCCGCCCATCGCTCCGCCGGGATGTCCCGATTTTGCTTTTTCGACCATCGCCGCAATAAGTATCCTTGTGTTATCAGCAGCGCGTTTCAATAATTTTATGTCATTCATATTTCTATTTTTTATTCATTTTTGAGGTGCAAAAGTAGATATATTTTTTAAACTCTGCAAATTCTTATTTTATCACGGCTTTTATCCAGGCCTCAGCCATCAGTTGCGCGCCGGCTAAAGAAGGATGTACTCCGTCGCCTGTCCAATAATTTCCGGGAGCGGATTTTTGCGCTTCGTCAAATACTTTTTGAAACGGAACAAACGTTGCGTCAAATTTTGCAGCCAGATTTTTTGCAGCCTCACGATATCCGTTAAAATCCGGAAACCACGAACTGTCAACGGCTTCATTTCCCGGCACGGCAAAAGGTTCGCAAATAACGAGTTGCACCTTTGGCAATGCGGTAAGAGTACGTTCAATCAACGCATGATAATCGCTTTCGTATTTCTGCAATGTGCCGTCGTAACCGTATTTGGTATGCCAGTAATCATTAACTCCGATAAGAATACTCAACACATTGGGTTTAATATCCAGACAATCGGCGTTCCAGCGCTCGGCAAGTTGATATACTTTATTGCCGCTGATACCTTTATTATAGATAACCGGCTGCCTGTCGGCAAATTTATGCAGCAAATTACCGGCAGTCAGCATTACATACCCGTTTCCCATCATCGAAGGAGTGTTCGGCGTTTTCGAGTTCCTGTCTCTGCCGGCGTCGGTAATAGAATCACCCTGAAATAAGATTACATCGCCTTTGTTTACAGTGATTTTCGACGGTTTTACCACTGCAGCCGAAACTATACCGGGAATACTTAACATAGCGCCGCCAACCGCTATTTTCTTTAAAAATGTTCTTCTTGTGTCCATATTTTTTACATTTTAAATCATATTAAATAAGAAATTAATTTGGGCGCAAAATTAACAAAAAATAGAATATGTTATGGAAAATATCAGAACAAAAACATTGATTTATGTTTAACCAGTAAAAAATAATTTTTATCATGAAAAAAAAAGTATCTTTGCATCAATAAAAAATAAGGTATAACAGTTATTTTTAATTAATTATGACAAACAAATGTAGTTTTATGATTTTAGTTGCGCTGTCGTTATTGACAGCATCATGCAGCAGTAAGAAGGAACACGCAAAATGGGTGAAGTATGAAAACAATCCCGTCCTTGGCGGCGGCGATTTGGGAACGGTATTTGATGTATCGTTACTCAAGGAAGAAGGAGTTTACAGAATGTATAACTCATGGCGACCAAAGAAAAGTCTTGCACTGTCGGTCAGCGCTGACGGCAAACAGTGGAGTCAGCCGCAGGTTATCCTCTCGCCTAACAGTGAGACGGACTGGGAAAATGACATCAATCGTCCGGGCATTGTTAAAAAGGATGGCGTTTATCATCTCTGGTACACCGGTCAGGCGCGGGACAGTTCGCGTATCGGTTATGCCACGAGTACCGACGGAATCAACTTTGTCCGTCAGAGCGCCGAGCCAGTACTGAAACCCGAACTGTTATGGGAGAAAGTCGCCGTGATGTGTCCGCATGTGAGCTGGGACGCGGAAGAGGGCGTATTCAAGATGTGGTACTCCGGCGGCGAACAGTACGAGCCGAACGCTATCGGTTACGCTACCAGCCGGGACGGTCTGCACTGGGAGAAATATGCCGGAAATCCTGTTTTTGCAGCCGACCCCGCACGCGAATGGGAACAGCACAAAGTAACAGCCTGTCAGATTATCAAACGCAAAAACGATTATTTGATGTTCTACATCGGTTTTCACAACGAACATCTGGCGCAGATAGGCATGGCAAAATCGTCCAACGGTATCAACAACTGGACGCGCTACGAAAGCAATCCGATTATCTCCCCGACGCCCGGCGGCTGGGATGCAAGCGCCTGCTACAAACCGTTCGTCATACAGGAAAAAGACCGGTGGCTGCTCTGGTATAACGGACGAAATGAAAGTCTGGAACAGATAGGTTTGGCAATTTTCGATGATAAGGATTTGGACTTTTAGAAATGAAAATGAAACAGTTTACAGCAGTATTATTTTTATTTCTCCTGTCTCCGCTTTATGGACAGGAGAAACAGGCAAAAGAAGGAATCATTCCGTTATCGCGTATCACGGAATATGTCAATCAGTTTAATAAAACGGACAATGAACTTTATGCACAACTGATTCCGAACAGTGAAGCGGCGGATTTTCTTACGGAAAACATTCCCCGCTTCGAATGTCCCGATAAGGAACTGGAGGAGATTTACTATTTTCGCTGGTGGACATTTCGCAAACACATCAAGCAGACGCCCGACGGATATATTATCTCCGAATTTTTGCCGCCGGTAGGCTGGGCGGGAAAATATAACGGAATCAACTGTCCCGCCATGCATCACTACAACGAAGGACGGTGGCTGCGTCATGGCGCTAAATATCTCGACAGTTACGCCGAGTACTGGCTTCGAGGCGGCGGAAGTCTGCGGGCATATACTTTTCCGATAGCTCATGCTCTGTATAACTACTATTTGGCGACGGGCGACGATTCACTGCTTCGAATATATCTGCCCGACCTGATTACCAATTTCGAAGCATGGGAAAAGGAAAAGTTCGACGAATCGCGGGGATTGTTTTGGCAAAACGACGGCAACGACGGTATGGAAGTATCCGTCTGCGGCAGAGAAACATCGTTCGGATATCGCGTGACGATTAACTCCGCCATGATTGCGGAAGCGAAAACCATTGCCGTCATTGCCAAACGCTTCGGACATTCGTCCGGCGACGTTTTCGAGAAAAAAGCAGTTGCTCTTCATGCGAAAATGTTGCAAACGCTTTGGAGCGGGGACGCTCAATTCTTCAAAGTCATTCCGAAAAAAGACGGCGCCGGACTGTGCGACGCTCGCGAATTGCACGGTTACACGCCCTGGTATTTCAATCTGGCAGATGAACAATACGCAGGCGCATGGAAATTCCTGATGAAACCGGAACATTTCTATGCTCCCTACGGTCCCACCACAGCCGAACAGTGTCATCCCGGATTTACGATTTCGTACGAAGGTCACGAATGTCAGTGGAACGGACCGTCCTGGCCCTTTTCCACCGCAATCACGCTTACAAGTCTGGCTAATCTGCTCAATAATCAGCAACAGGATTATATCTCGAAAAAGGATTATTTCGATTTGCTTAAAATATACGCTCATTCCCACCATTTGACGAAAGAAGACGGCGTCGTTGTCCCCTGGATTGACGAAAACCTGAATCCCTTCACGGGCGACTGGATTTCCCGTACCCGTCTGAAAACATGGGAAAACGGAACATGGTCGGAAGCAAAGGGCGGCGTCGAACGCGGCAAAGACTACAACCATTCCACATTCTGCGACTTAGTGATTACCGGATTAGCCGGCATCCGTCTGTCGGAAGGAAATCAACTGACCGTGAATCCTTTGATTCCGGCAAATACATGGGATTATTTCTGTCTCGAAGATGTTATCTACAAAGGTCATAAACTGACAATACTGTACGACAAATCGGGAAAGAAATACAAGCGTGGAAAAGGATTGCGTGTATTTGTGGACGGTGTGTTGAAAGGGAAAACGAACAGAATAAACAGGGTAAACATAAAATTATGACATATTGAAAAAAAAGTATTACTTTTGTGCGGTTTTTAAAAAAATAGTGGTGGATGAACCGTATAGTAGTACTTGGAGGAGGAGAAAGTGGAGTAGGCAGCGCAGTACTTGCTCAGTTAAAGGGGTTTGATGTGTTTTTGTCCGATAATGGAAAGTTATCTGACGAAAGTAAATTCTGTTTGAAGAAATACGGAATACCGTTTGAAGAAGGAGGTCATACTCACGAATTGATTATCAATGCGAATGAAATAATAAAAAGTCCTGGAATACCAGAAATTGTTCCGGTCATGAGGGAAATCCGTTCGCGTGACATCCCCGTAATTTCGGAAATTGAATTTACCGGGCGATATTGTACCGCTAAAAAGATTTGTATTACAGGAAGTAACGGTAAAACAACCACGACGTCGCTGATTTATTTTCTCTTGAAAAACGCCGGACTTAACGTAGGGCTTGCAGGAAATATCGGTAAAAGCTATGCATATCAGGTTGCGACGGAAAAATTTGATTATTATGTTTTGGAACTTAGTAGTTTCCAATTGGACGGCATGTACAATTTCAAGGCGGATATTGCTGTCCTCCTAAACATAACTCCTGACCATCTCGACCGTTATAATTATAATTTTCAGAGCTATATAAACTCAAAATTTCGTATTACACAAAACATGCGGAAAGAAGATTGCTTTATTTTCTGTTCCGACGACGAGATAACAATGGGAAATCTCAAAAAAATAGTTCTTAAAACCAAAATGTTACCCATTTCACAGACAGAGATAATCGAAAAAGACGGAGCCTGCGTTATAGGCGAAAAACTTGTTGCCAACTACGACAATTCCGAATTTGAGATACTTATCAATGAGTTATCGCTCAACGGGCGTCATAATGTTTACAATTCGATGGCTACCGCCGTTGCCGGAAAAATATTGGATATAAACAATTCCGTTATTCGTAGCAGTCTCACAGGTTTCAAAGGTATAGAACATCGTTTGGAAAAAGTACGTAAAGTATGTGGAATAGAGTTTATTAACGATTCGAAAGCTACAAATGTCAATTCGGCATGGTATGCGTTGGAAAGCATGCATGGAAAAACTATTTGGATTGTTGGCGGAACAGATAAGGGTAATGATTATTCTTCGCTTTATAATCTTGTCAAAGAAAAAGTTAAGGCGATTGTATGTCTTGGAATCGACAATAGAAAAATTTTGGACAACTTCGGTCACCTGACGCCCATTATCATAGAAACCCGCTCGGCAAAAGAAGCGGTGGAAAAATCTTTTGAAATCGGCGAATCGGGTGATACGGTGCTGTTATCTCCGGCGTGTGCAAGTTTCGACCTGTTCGAAAATTACGAAGACCGTGGAAGACAATTTAAAAAAGCGGTGGAAGAACTGGAAAGTTGATTTTTGGGGAAATTCGTAGGTTTAATAACCACAGAGAGTACAGAGGTCACAGAGAAATAAACTCTGTGTTCTCCGTGTTCTCTGTGGTTAAAAAGATGATTAATAACCACAGAGGTCACAGAGAAATAAACTCTGTGTTCTCCGTGTTCTCTGTGGT
>JAISXV010000264.1 GCA_031270335.1 Prevotellaceae bacterium
CTTGCCCAGGTATTAGCGCCTTCGGCATTCATGTTCATCGAAACGCTGAATCCGCCTCTGTTTGAGGTCGAAACCATAGCGTCCGAAATCACCGAGCCGTCCAAAGGAGGCGTTCCGTCGCGGTTCGATTTGATGGCAACGAGTTCATAAGTCGTTTCGCCTTTGTCGATTGCTTTTACAGTCCACATCGGTTTAAATTCGAACGGGAAAAGATTTTTTATCTGATCAAGTTCAAACCATTCGTTGATTTTCTTCATGTTTTCGGTCGTAGCGTAACCGATAACGGGACCTTTCATAAATTGTCCGTTTTGGGCAATTGCAGGCGTCAATACCTGGAACAGCGGGAAATTATCCACTCCCAACGAATCGGCATTCATGTTCAGCGAATCGGTGAGAGCCGCCAAAGCGAGCGAATCGCCATCCAAAAGTCCGAGCGAATCGACGGTTGACGAGGATGCCGGAGTTTGCGATGTTGTCGTCGTTGTTATTGCTGTTGCAGTTGTGTCGGCAGCCTGTTGGGCGTTTTTTTCAGCGTCGAGAATGTCTTTTATCACAGCGTTTGCTTGTTGCAATGCGGCGAATACTTCCGAGTTGTCGTATGTTTCCCAAAATTCGAGATTTGCCGTTCCCTGCAAGAGTTTCCGTACCCGTTCGGGTTCTTTGACTCCCGGCAGTTCGACTAATATTCTGCCCGAGGTACCTATTCTCTGAATATTCGGAGAAGCGACTCCGAACCTGTCGATACGGCTGCGTAATACGTTAAACGAATTGGAGATAGCGCTTTCGGATTCTGCCCGGAGGACAGAAAGCACCTGATTGTTTTCCGATTCCGGCTTGATCCGGTCACGGAGATCGTAAGTGCCAAATACTCTTGACATTCGCGCTCCCGGTTCGGCTTCGTTCCACGATTCTTCGAAGAGCGAGAGGAAATCGGCTGTCGATGATTTTTGTTTTTCCTGCGCCTGTTCCAGCGCTTTAACAAAAGTAGGGTCAGCGCTTTGACCTGATAACGCTTTGAGAACGTCGGGGATAGATATTTCCATCGTCACGTTCATACCTCCCTTGAGGTCTAACCCGAGGCTCAACTCTTTGTCTTTACATTCTTTGTAAGTGTATCCGAGCCATATTTTTTCATTTCTTTTAGCTTGCAGAATCTCTGCTTCTTTTACTTCGTCAACGATTCCGTTGCTGCCGGTAGCTTCTGTTCTTGCTTTTTTCTCAACATGTCTGGTTACAAAAGTAAACGAGAGCATCCATATACTTGCCAAAAAACAAAGTACTGCTACAAATTTTATAAACCCTTTAGCTTGCATGGTTCCCTTTTATATTAATTACAATTCTTTTATTTTTAATCATTTAAAACTGTCTTTTCAACCTGTATTAACTGAAAAAACGAAGTGCAAAATTAGTCTTTTTTTCAATATCCAACACATAATCGAACAAATAAATATGTTTTTTCTTTGAATATGGATGCAAACTCGCTAATTATAAATATGTTACAAAGTGATATTTTTTTTCAAAAAAAGTTGTAAAACGATAGACTTCGACGGAATTATTCGGAATATGACAGGATATTTTGTTCGGAATCGGAAAGTATCTTCCTAACAATCCTAATCGGATTTGGTAATAAAAGGAAAAGATATACCTTTGCAAATAAAAATTATAATGAAAAAGGTATTTATAATATTAAGTATGATCAGTATGATTGCATGTAACGACGAGAAAGTCAATCCTTTATTAGCGGACTGGAACACGCCTTTCGAAGCTCCGCCTTTCGAACAGATTCAAAACGAACATTATCTGCCGGCATTCCGGACGGCTATCAAAAATGCGGAAGCAGAAATCGCCGCTATTGTCGAAAACAGCCAAAAACCCGATTTCGACAACACTGTGGTTGCCCTCGAACTCGCCGGTCAACAGTTGAAACGAATCTCAAACGTGTTTTTCAACCTCGAAGCAGCCGAAACAAACGACACTTTGCAGGCTATCGCCCAGGAAGTTTCGCCGCTGTTGACAAAGTATAGCAACGACCTGTTTCTCAATGAACGGCTGTTCGCGAAAATCAGGGAAGTCAAAGAAAACGTTTCGAAACAGTCGGAATTGACCGGCGAACAGAAGATGTTGCTCGACGAAACTTTCGCCAATTTCGTCCGGAACGGGGCAAATCTCTCCGAACAGGATAAACAGCAATTCAGGGAAATATCCGAACAACTCGCTCTGCTGACGTTGACGTTCGGGCAAAATGTGCTTGCCGCAACAAACGCCTACTCCATGCATATCACCGACGAAAAGGATATCAAGGGATTACCCGAAGGAATAGCCGGCGCCGCCCGTGAAGAAGCAAAAGCAAAAGATCTCGACGGATGGCTGTTCACTCTGCATCAGCCAAGTTACGGACCTTTCCTTAAATACGCCGACAACCGTGAGTTACGTGAAAAAATCTACCGTGCGTCCAGCTCGAAAGCTACATCGGGCGACAAGTCAAATATCGACATTATCAAACAGATAACCAATCTGCGTCTGAAAATGGCGAACTTGCTTGGTTATAAATCGTATGCCGAATTTTCGCTGGAACGCTCAATGGCAAAAAACATCAAAGCAGTCGATAATCTCTTGAACAGCCTGATTGTAGCTGCAAAACCCGTCGCCGAAAAGGAACTCGAGGCTTTACAGAAATTTGCCGAATCGCAGGGAGCAAATTTCAGGATTATGCCCTGGGATCTAAGTTATTACTCCGAAAAACTGAAAGCTTCAAAATATAATCTTGACGACGAAATAACTCGTCCGTACTTTAAATTGGAGAATGTCGTCGATGGCGTTTTCAAACTGTCCAACATTCTCTACGGTCTCAACTACGAACTGCAAACGGATGTGCCTCTGTATCATCCCGACGTCAAAGCGTACAGGGTGAGCGACGAAAACGGCAGGTTTATGGCTCTGCTTTATGTTGATTTTTTCCCGAGAGAAGGAAAAAGCGGCGGCGCATGGATGACGAATTTCAGGGAACAGTCGAATGTCGGCGGTAAGGAACAGCGTCCGATTGTTTCGCTGGTCTGTAATTTCACCAAACCGACGGAATCGAAACCTTCGTTATTGGCGTTCTACGAAGTCGAAACGTTCCTGCACGAATTTGGTCACGGACTGCACGGAATGCTTTCGGAAATCACGTACGAAAGTCTTGCAGGAGCAAATGTTTACCGCGATTTCGTGGAACTGCCTTCGCAGATTATGGAAAACTTCTGCGTCGAAAAGGATTTCCTTGATATCTTCGCCCAACATTATCTGACAGGCGACAAAATCCCGCCGGAACTTGTCAGCCGTATTGTCGAAAGCCGTAATTTCATGGAAGGATATGCAACTATGCGACAATTGAATTTCGGTCGTCTCGACATGGCTTATCACACAAGGGAAATCCCTCTTGAACAGGACGTTTTCGATTTCGAAAAGGAAGCGACAAAGGAAACAAAGATTCTTCCGGGAGTGGACGGCGATTTGATCAGTTCGGCGTTTGCGCACATCTTTTCGGGTGGATATGCCGCAGGATATTACAGTTACAAATGGTCGGAAACACTTGATGCCGACGCTTTTTCGGTGTTCAAAAAGAACGGTATCTTCGACAAGGCTACAGCCGAATCGTTCAAAAACAACATCCTCACTAAAGGCGGCTCCGAAGATCCAATGCAACTGTATATCCGGTTCCGTAAACAGGAACCGTCAATCGAAGCGCTGCTTGTGCGTAGCGGACTGATCGGGAATTGAGTAAACAAAATAGACAAAATATACAAGATATTTCTGTTTTGTTTACTCTCAACAGCCGGAAAATGGACATAAAATATTACAAAAATTGAAAACATAACAGTCTAATTTATAAAACAAAAGGGCATCGAATAAAAATTATTCTTCGTTTATTTTTTTGTATTAAAAAAATAAATATTATCTTTGAACAGGATTTTTAATATTTAGTCATGGATAACAGTAAAACTGCAGTTTTGATGGTGTTCCACAGTATGCCTCAAGCGAGAATAATAAAAGGGTTACTCGAAGCAAACGATATACGTTGCTTTTTATCGACAGAAACCGCTGTGTTTGGAACTTTTTTTTCCGACAATAACAGTATAAAACTATATGTCATGGAGAAAGACTATTCGGCGGCTAAAGAACTTTTGATGGGATCGTGGCAGGACGAATCAATATAAGTTTTTTGAGTATCGTGCTGAACGACAATGTTAAATTGCGACATTCTATATGTCGTCTTTTGGTATTTTTTGCCTGTTACTGTTATAGTTATGTTATGGTTATTATTAATTTATTATACTTAAATTCAGATATATGTCAAGAACAGGAAAGATAGCGGCGTTATTTATTTTGGGTGGTTATATGTTGTTTGCCACAGATTTGCCGGCGCAAAAACAACTGCTTTCGCATGATCAGATTTTCGATCTGCGACAAACGAACAATCCGGTAGAGATTGTGAAATGGATTGACGATAATTCGTTTATTGTCTCTAAAAGAGACGAAAAACGGATTTTGTCGTTAATAAAAATCAAGAAAAAAGAGCAGATTCCAATCGAAGAGAAAGATTTGAAACAATATTATCCCGAGCCGGCGACCAAACGGCTTGAGGTTCAGTCGGGAAATATCAGTTACGATGGCGAACAGATTGTGTCGGGCAACAGCAAAAACGCTGTATTATCGCCCGACAGCGCCTACATCGCTTACACCAAAGACAATGATTTGTACGCTGTTCGCATATCGGATAAAAAGGAATTTCGTCTTACCAACGACGGTAGCGACGTGATATTGAATGGTTATGCTTCGTGGGCGTATATGGAAGAAATTTTGGGACGGTCGTCGCATTTCAGAGCGTTCTGGTGGTCGCCCGACAGCAAGACAATCGCCTTTTTCCGCACCGACGATTCGAAAGTGCCGCTCTTTTCGATTACCGACAGCCGTGGTTTACACGGTTATATCGAAACAATGCGGTATCCGAAATCCGGCGACAATAATCCCGAAGTGAAAATCGGACTTGTTGATCCCGAAGGTAAAAACAGCATCGTCTGGGCGGATTTCGATTCAAAAGAAGACCAGTATTTCGGGAAACCGCTTTGGACGCCGTCGGGAAAAAACATCTGGATACAGTGGATAAACCGCGGTCAGGACAACTATAAACTCTTCGACATCAATCTCGTTACAGGCAAAAAAACGGAAATATACAGCGAAACGCAAAAGACATGGATAGACATCGACAAAGATAATCGCATCAATTTCCTTCCAAGTGGTAACGGCGCTATAATTATCAGCGATAAAAGTGGTTACAATCATTTGTACCTCTCCCCTAACCCCTCCCCACAGGGGAGGGGGACGAACTCCCCACAAGGGAGGGGAACGAACTCTGCACAGGGAACGAACTCGACACAGGGAACGAACTTGACACAGGGAACGAACCCCACACCGATTACTCAGGGCGAGTTCAACGTTTTGGATATAATCAGAATCGACGAAAAGAATAAAACCGTATATTTCACTTGTTTTAAGGATAATATCGGATGTGTGGATTTCTATAAAGCATCATTCGACGGGAAAAATCTGCAACGTTTGTCGTTTGGGAACTATACGCACCGGATATCGCTGTCGCCTGATGCAAAATATTTTGTGTCAGTATATTCGAACACTCTCACGCCACCGGCGACGGCTCTGTACGATACAAAAGGAAAACTCGTCATGGAACTCGGCAATTCGCGTAACGAACAGAACGAGATATACGAATGGGCAAAAACAGAGTTTGTTACGGTCAAAAGCGATGACGGGAAATACGATTTGCCGATGCGCGTGATATTGCCCGTAAACATGGAAAAAGACAAAAAATATCCTGTCATCATACACGTTTACGGCGGACCGGCGGCGATTAATGTTTGGCAAGGCTGGTCGTCGGGTTCGATGTCGCATTGGTATGCGTATGAAGGTCTGGTTCAGGTTGCTATCGACCATCGCGGAAGTCTGCATTTCGGGAAAAAGGGGCAGGACGAAATGCACCGTAATCTCGGAAAAGTCGAAGTTACGGACTATTCGACCTGCGTAAAATGGCTGATCGAAAACGCTCAGGTTGACCCGGAACGTGTCTGTATCAACGGATTCAGTTATGGCGGATACATCACCTGCTATTCGCTCTTGAGCGCTCCGGACGTATTTACGCACGGCATCGCCGGAGGAAGCGTTACCGACTGGATGCTGTACGACGCTCCTTACACTGAACGGTTTATGGACCATCCGGACGAAAACCCCGAAGGTTACAAACAGTCGTCGGCGCTTACTCACGCCGGAAATTTGAAGGGGAAACTGCTTCTTACCCACGGACTTATCGACGAAAATGTTCATGTGCAGAACACTTTTCAGTTAGTAAGCGAGTTTGAGGATAAAAACAAATTTTTCGATTTGGTGATTTATCCCTCGAACCGTCATGGGTATGGAGGTGCAAAAGGGCGGCATTTCAGAAACTTGCAGATAAAATTCATTTACGAACATTTGCTTCGAAAATCAATTCCCGAAAGGCTGAAAAAGGAAATGTAAATGAATAATAACGGATGAGTAAATATATCAAAATCAATCCTCTCGACAATGTTGCGGTGGCTGTCGAAAAACTGCCGGCGGGAGAACAGTTGGATATCGACGGCGAAATCATTGTATTGCAGAACGATATTCCGGCGGGACACAAGATTGCCTTGCGTGATTTCGCTGCGGGCGACAATATAATTAAGTATGGATTGCCGACAGCTCATGCTTTCGAAAACATCGGTAGGGGAACTTTGATTAACGAAAAAAACATCAAAACCAATCTCGAAGGGATACTCGAATATTCGTACAATCCTTTGCCGGCGCCGGAGTTGAAGTCCGAAAAGCCGCTGACATTCAAAGGCTATCGTCGTCGAAACGGCGAGGTCGGTATCCGTAACGAATTATGGATTATCCCGACAGTGGGTTGCGTCAACGGGATTATCAACGAGTTGGCGAAATCGTTGAGCGCGGAAACCGGCAACGCCGGAATAGACGCTATCGTGGCTTATCCGCACAATTTCGGATGTTCGCAATTGGGTGACGACCACGAAAATACACGCAAAATACTTCGCAATATGGTTCTTCATCCGAATGCCGGAGGAGTGTTGATTGTGGGTTTGGGATGCGAAAACAATCAGCCGGAGGCGTTCCGGAAAATGTTGGGCGATTACGACGCCGACCGTGTGAAATTTCTTGTTACTCAGGAAGTCGGAGACGAATACGAGGAAGGGATGAAATTGTTACGTGAGATATATTCCATTGTTTCGAACGACGAACGTACGGACGTGCCGCTCAGCGAATTGAAAGTAGGATTGAAGTGCGGCGGCTCGGACGGGTTTTCGGGTATCACGGCGAATCCTTTGCTGGGCGTATTCTCCGATTTCCTTGTGTCGCAGGGCGGAACGACTGTCCTTACCGAAGTCCCCGAAATGTTCGGCGCCGAAACTCTGTTGATGCAAAGATGTTGCAATCGGGAAGTATTCGATAAAACAGTACATCTGATCAACGATTTTAAACAGTATTTCATTGCTAACAATCAAGCTGTTTACGAAAATCCATCACCCGGAAACAAAGCCGGCGGGATTTCGACTCTCGAAGAAAAATCGCTCGGCTGTACTCAAAAATCGGGTTCGTCGGAAGTCAAAGACGTGCTGATGTACGGCGAAAGACTGAAAACGAAAGGTTTAAATCTGTTGAGCGCTCCCGGAAACGACCTCGTCGCAAGTACGGCGCTTGCTGCATCGGGCTGTCACATAACGCTTTTCACCACCGGACGGGGTACGCCTTTCGGAACGTTTGTCCCGACAATGAAAATCTCGACAAACAGCGCCCTGTTCAACAACAAACCGGGCTGGATCGATTTTAACGCAGGGAGTTTGCTCGAAGGCGAAAGTATGCAGTCGCTCAGCGAACGGTTCATCCGCTTTGTCATCGAAACGGCTAACGGTAAATATGTAAACAACGAAAAGAAGAATTACAGGGAAATATCCATTTTTAAGACAGGAATAACCTTGTAGTTTTTTAACATTATTTTAAACTTATAATAAAAATGAACATATTGCGAAACAATCGTATGTTAAAATGAGTTAATAACAAGGTGGCAATGATTAATTATTGTTTACTTTGCACCGATTTAACGCAACTAAATAGAACAGATGAGATATATTTTTTTGATGATATTGATAGCGCTCTTTCCGAGATTCGGGACAGCAAGAAATGGAAAAGTTTTGAATGCTTTCGGGATTACGGTTCCGATGTATGATATTCACGGTATTGATGTTTCGAGATATCAGGAAAGGATCAACTGGAAAGAAATATCCGGTTTCAAAAGCGGAAAAGACAGCGTCGGTATAACTTTTGCTTTCGTGAAAGCTACCGAAGGTCAATCGTTGCTCGATAAGTACTTCAGTTACAACTGGAGTGAAACAAAAAAACACGATATCATCCGCGGCGCTTATCATTATTATAAACCAAACGTCAATTCGACTCTACAGGCTAACAACTTCATCAAACATGTCAAACTTCAGACAGGCGACCTCCCGCCGGTGCTTGATATCGAAGAGATCGGAAAATACGGCAGCGACAATATGAAAAAAGGTATCAAAAACTGGCTGAAACTTATCGAAAAACATTATGGCGTCAAACCGATAATATACACGAACGCAAGTTTTTACAAAAAATATCTCTCCGGTAAAGATTTTAACGGATACCATTTCTGGATTGCTCATTACACAAAAACAACTCCGAAAGTCAGCAAAGACTGGCTCTTCTGGCAATACAGCGACAAAGGCGTAATCAAAAATATCCGCTCAAAAGTAGCGCTCAATGTCCACAGGGGAACGAAGGAAGAACTGCTGGCAATCTGCAAGTAGGACATCTGTTTTTATTTCAACCAATCTTTTATCAACGCAACATCTATTTCCTGCGTCGGATTAAACTTGTCCGAAGCCATATACTGTTCGATACTGCGACGGAACTGTCGTGCTGCAAGACGTTTGTCAAGGTCGCTGTCGAGATTGGCGCCACAAACCATCAACTTGCCTTTCCCGACTTTTGCCTCGAACAGCAGACCGAGCCTCCGGTTAGTAAACCAGTCATCAATAAGATAAACCGCCGGACGAAGTGATGCAGGAAAGTCGTCCATCAGCAAAGGAGCGCTGCCCGTAACGACGTCCCACCACTGGAAATCGCTGTATCCTTCGTTAGGAAAAGTCGCTAAAGCTGGATGCGAGGGGTCGCAATAGACGCCGAGCGTATGCGGAGCTTGTTTGCGCGTCCATGCTGTATTCCAAAAAATCGACGAAAAACCAACGGCAATATCGCCGCCTTTTTCCGGTTTCAGAGCGTCGGCCGGAGGACAGTACAACACGTTGCCGCCCGCCAACATTTTTGCCGCCGCATCGTCAATATCGGTCGTGAAATATGGTTTGCCGTCAAATGGTTTGGCGATCTCCGGATACACCCACACGTGCCAACTGTTGACATATTTTGTTCCGGCAATTCTGACAGTCAGCGTCAGTTGCGACGGCTCTTTGATCGCCGACAGATCGTAATTGATCTGCGAGATTTCGATACAGTTGTCTATTGGCAAGTTTTTTGTCATTTCTCCTTTGGTCAGGATATTTTTTGCCGTATCGGTCAGTTCCCATTCGACGATGGCGTGCCGTAACGGTTTTGCTGCGAAATGCGCTACCTCAATGGCGGCTTTAAACGTTTCGCTGTTTGTCCAAATCAGTTTTTCCATACGCGCCAGAGGAACGATGCCATTGCAGAAACGGCTGTATTCAGCGCCGTCCACATATCCTTTCGTATCCCAGAACGGGTCGAGTACGCCGACCAATGCCGTTCCCTGTCCGGGAAAATCGTGCAGGTCGAGCAGTTGGAATCCTGCAAAGCCGGGCGTTCGCAGAGCGGCTTCGATATCAGCTTTATAGCACAACGTCTGCAAGCGTCCGGAGGCGTACAGAAATTTCTCCGCCATGTCGCCGAGATGATTTTTCTCCAACGTTTCGCAAAATATCTCAAAGTTTTTCGCTTTCAGTATGCCGGTATATTTCGATGTCTCCCCGAAGTTGGGATACACGCACCACTGTCCGATTTCGTGACTTACCGATGGCATTGTTTTGTCGCCGATTATATTGCGCCAGTCGTATCCCGTTTGCGGCGGCTGAGCGTTGATAATGCTCCGAAGCCCGTCGCCCCATGCCTGGATACGCGGGTTAGGCGTATTCCAGTAGTCGGCGTTGGGAAGATATGGCCAGCCCGCAGCGCCCGTATAAACCCTGCGCTTATCTTTGGCTTTCCAGTAATCTACAAACTTCGACAGATATACGGTATGATTTTTTCCACCCGGTTCATTGCCGTAAAGGAACAGGCAGAATGACGGATGATTGCCGTATTCCTTCACGATCCGCTCGCTTTCGGCGTAAAACCATTCGTCGATATAACCGCCGTCACCGACCGTTGTCCATCCGCCACATTCCACCTGCAAATAAATCCCTTCGCGGTCGGCCACCTCAAACGCCACCTCCGGCGGACACCACGAATGAAAACGCACGTGATTCAGCCCGAACTCCTTGCAGCGGCGGTAAATTTTTTCCCAATAGGCGGCATCCATCGAAGGATAGCCTGTCAGCGG
>JAISXV010000025.1 GCA_031270335.1 Prevotellaceae bacterium
TTTTTCCGCTTCTTGTCGGGGAAGGAGATTTTAAAACGAATAGATTCGTCGAACGGGTAAGCCGTTTCTTCCGAGACAGCGACCGGGATACCGTCAGCTACCTTGCCCGTCACAGTGGAAGGAGCATAGACTAATGCGCCGAGTCCATTGTCACTCGTAGCAAACCACAGATGCTGCGTGAGTTTGGGCCAGCCCTGATGCATATTGGAGGTGCAGCAGGGATAACCGTTCAGTTCGCCGAACAGAATATCGGTATCATCGTGGGGCGCTGTGAAATTACGCAGTACACGCGTCACCTGTACCTGATTCACCTGCTGGTAATACTGGCGCGCCGAGAAATCGTCGGTGATCTGGGTCGGCAATGCGTTATAGGCAATCCGTTCGAGATGGTCTGCCCACTGCACATCGCCCGTGATTTCCAGTATGTTCTCCAGCGAAAACATCATCTCTACCGCCGTACAGAGTTCCGACCCATGCGTCGGCTCGCCGAAACGAAGCGCTTCGTCGCCGCCCCATAAACCTGTCGGGAAGGCAATCGTACGGCGCATGTCCCGGACAGCCTTCTTTACGGATTCAAGGTGCTGCGGGTCGCGGCTCTGCTGGTAATAGATGACCGGTTCCTTGAATCCCTGTCCCAGATTGACGCAGTGCATACTGTGTTGAGTGGAAAGATGACGCTGATGCAGGAAAACATCCGTCCATGCGAAAGTCTGTTCATGAATTAATTTCCCCAAGTCCAGCAGAAACCTGTCTCCTGTGATATTATACAGCCAGTAGACGATCATCAGGTTGTCGCCGCCACGCTCTTCGCCCCAGTGCGTCCAGTGTCCCAGCCGTGTACGGGGCAGTTCTTCCAGTTGATATTTGAAATAGCGCGTCAGGAAAGAGATGACCCGTTTGTCGCCGGTAGCCGAATAATATTGCTGCATGATCTTCAACACCACCATTTTCGGCCACCAGTCATGCGCGTTGTTACGTTGCAGTCCCGGTTCGGGCGAACGGTCGGTATCCGGTCCAAAATAACCGTTCGTCTGCTGAGATGCGAGCGTCCATTCAATCCAGGGTTGCACCTTGTTTTTCAATGCCTGCTCGTTCAGGATATAAGCCAGCGGCAGCAAACCGTCGATCCAGTACGGTCCGCGTTCCCAGACGTCGCCGTCACCGCCGAGCCAGCCATTACGTGGGCCCATTACCTTTTCGTATATCGAGTCCAGGTGACCCGTCATTCCCGTGCGCATCCGGTTCAACTGCTCGCCAAGCCAGCCCGACGGCTTAATTGAGCCGAGAGGCAATTCCATATAGGGCTTCGTCGCCAGCGGATAACGGTTGTTCACGTAATTCCCGTTCACCGACAGATTTCTGTCGCCCTGACAGAATGCCTGCGGCAAAATAACAGACAAACACAGCAGGACGACAATCCATTTCTTTCTTTCCTTTTTCATCTTCTTTTTCAGTAAGTTATAATACAGGGGACTTCTAAAAACCTATTTTGTCTATTTTGATTTTTACAGGGAGCCGAAATCCCCGTTAAAACTCCGAATAAAAATCGTTGCAAAGATAATACAAAAAATAATACCATTGACATTTTTCAATATTTTTCGCTAAAAAAAAATCTACATATCTGTATATTAGCGATATAAAGTTTTCAAAAAAATGTCCTGAAAAAAACGGGAGAAAAATAATGAACGGTTAAAAAATCACCCGAAATTAGGGAAAAATTTTCAGAATTACGGCGCTCATTGGTTTACCGGTAAAATGCAATCCTGTGGTAATAAGGTCTTCGCCTTTGACTGTTGTTTTGAAGTCCGAAAACAGAATATCTTCGACAGTGTAGATTTCGTTTTTGCGAAGTCCCATGTCGGCGAATATATTTTCGGGCAGTTTGAGATAGAGGTTTGGAGCGATGTAATCTATTGTAACGAATATTATTAAGCGGTTGTTATCGGTATATCTTGCAAAAGCGCAGTTCATGTATTGATTGAATCCGGACGATTTCCCGTTTGCATTGCTTTCGAACAAATTGCCGAAACAACCGTGTGCGATTGCTTCTTCGGAATGACAGATGTTCAGCAGGTTCGAATAGAAATTGCGCAATTCCGTCTGTTCGGCTGTCAACAGTCCGCCGTCGAAACGACCGCTGTTTGCCCATTGCCGGATTTCGGGAATATGCGTGTAATCGAATATCGACGTTCTACCGTCGTCGCCGCTGAAACCGCTTGCGCCCAAAGCTTTTGCGCCGACTTCCTGACCGGAGTATATCATCACGGGCGCAGGATGCAAAGTAGCGGAAAGAGTCATCAGCGGGATAGCTTTTTCGGGAGAACCGGCAAACTGAACGGAAGCAAAACGCTGTTCATCATGATTTTCGAGGAACGTAAGCATATTACTTTCGATTCCCTTAATCTCCGAATTGAGATAATCCTGCAACCTGTCCATACCCGAATGTCCGGTAATGGCGGCTCGAAGCAGGTCGTACAGACCGGATTTGTCGTACAGATAGTCGAACCCGGACGCAATATAACGCTTATAATTCGCAGGAGAGTATGCTTCGCCAATAAAAACAATCTCCGGAAACCGTTGTTTTACAGCCGTTATTGCATACGACCAAAATTCCGCCGGAACCATTTCGCACATGTCGCACCGGAATCCGTCGATGCTCTTGTTTGCCCAAAACAGCAATATATCCAACATCTTACGCCAGGTATCCGGAACAGGGTCGAAATGTGTTGTTCCCGAACGACAGTCGATTCCGTAATTCAGTTTTACGGTTTCGAACCAGTCGTTGATATTCGGCGATGCGCTAAAGACGTCATTCCCCGACGCTTTCGCCGGATATTCGGTATAACTGCCGCCGCTATCCGCACGATTGTATTCCGCCGGAACGACAAAAGCTTCATTCGGAATGTAATAGAAATTGTTGTTGCGGTCGAAAAAGACATTTGTATCGTCGTCCTCGCCCAAATCTTTGATATCTTTGGGTTTGACGTCGGATTTGTAAACGCGGGCGACGTGATTGGGAACAAAGTCGATGATGATTTTAAGTCCCGAATTGTGAGTGCATTCGACGAGTTTGTCGAACTCCTGCATCCGTTTATCGGGTGAGACAGCGAGATCAGGGTCAACATCGTAATAATCTTTGATTGCATAAGGCGAACCGGCTTTACCCTTCACAACGAGCGGGTTATCGGGAACGATTCCATAAGCCGAATAGTCGGTCGTTGTTGCGTGTTCGATTACTCCGGTGTACCATACATGCGTGATTCCCATGCGTTTCAGTTCGTCGAGAGCGATGCCGGTAATATCGTTGAATTTTCCGCAACCGTTTTCGATTATCGAACCGGCGAATACGCTGTTTGTGTTCGTATTCCCGAACAGGCGAACTAAAATCTGATAAATGACCATGATTCTTAATATCCCAACGTTCTCAACATCGGTCTGTAACCCTGTTCTTTCGAGAACAGGCGGGTAAAATAATCGCCGTTTTCGTCCTTGTCAATAATAATATGTTTCGGAGCGGGTTGCAAACAGTGCTGAATACCGCCGAAACCTGCTATCGATTCCTGATATGCTCCTGTGTGGAAAAATCCCACATACAGAGGCTCATCCTGCTGTATTTTTGGGAGAAAGATAGCGTTTGCATGCGCTTCGGAATTGTAATAGTCGCCGCTGTCGCATGTCAGCCCTCCAAGCATGACACGTTGATATTCTTTATCCCAATGGTTGACTGCCAACTGAATAAATCGTTGTTTTATCGCCCAGGTGTCGGGGAGATTGGTCATAAACGAACTGTCAATCATATACCATCGTTCACGGTCGTTTTGTTGCTTTTCGCCTAATATCGAATAGATGACAGCGCCACTTTCGCCGACTGTGAAACTGCCGAACTCGGTGAAGATATTGGGTTCAGGCACATCACGTTGCGCGCATATCATTTTTATCTGCGCAATGATTTCTTCAGCCATATACTCGTAGTCGTAAGTGAAATGGAGCGAGTTTTTTATCGGAAATCCACCGCCGATATTCAACGAATCCAAAGTAGGACAAATCTTTTTCAAATCGCAATACACCTGCACGCATTTCGACAGTTCGTTCCAGTAGTAAGCGTCGTCGTGTATTCCGGTATTGATGAAAAAGTGAAGCATTTTCATCTCATACAGAGGATTGTTTTTGATTTTTTCTTCATAGAACGGAATGATGTCGATATAGCGGATTCCGAGCCGTGAAGTGTAAAATTCAAACTTCGGCTGTTCTTCGGCGGCTATCCTGATGCCTATCCTGCAAGGTTTTTCCAGTATCTCGCTGAACGTATCGACCTCAGGCATATTGTCGAATATTGGGATCGTGTTTTTCCAGCCGTTGTTAATCAGTCCCGCTATGTTTTCGACGTACTGTCTCTTTTTGAAGCCGTTGCATATAATCCATTTGTTCTTGTTAACCAGTCCCTGTGAATACAGTTCCTCGATAAGATTGATGTCAAATGCGGACGAGGTCTCCAGATGAATATCATTTTTGAGGGCTTCTTCCAGCACAAACGCGAAATGCGAACTTTTGGTACAGTAACAGTAGTTGTAATCACCCTGATAATCAACCTTTGCCATAG
Organism: Prevotellaceae bacterium; assembly: GCA_031270335.1. Lineage (GTDB taxonomy): Bacteria > Bacteroidota > Bacteroidia > Bacteroidales > UBA932 > JAIRLF01. Next base: position 4,601 of record JAISXV010000025.1, read on the forward strand.
CCACGTTGAACAATCGCTTAGCCTTTTGTATATTCTGGCTAATTTTTGGCAAATAGCTTATTTTCAAGGGAGTCTTGTACTGTTTAATAAGATCCATTAAAGGGACGCTGTTAAAATACAGTTCATTATCAATCACCTCAAACTCCGGTTGAGGAAAATCAAAGGTCTGCTCGATTAAATCTATATATTTATTTTTCATTCATACATCATAATGAATACGTTAACGAAAATATTATCGGCGCAAAGATACAAAAGACTGTAATATATCTATAATAAATATCAAAAATATATGAACATTTCATGCAATATATTGATTTATAATTAGAAAAAATTGAAGCAAATTCGAGAAAACCGGAATAGTCGGAGGCGGATAACGCCGATTTTAAGAATTTTTGCAAAAAGTCTGAATTGTGATTTTCATGTTTTATTGTTATCCGAAATTTTCCAATAATCGCCCTTATCGGATCCAATACGCTCAATGATACCTTTCTTCTTTAATTTGTTGATATTATTTATAACTGATGTTCTGGAAACAGCAAGCGTATGCAATCTTTAAATTCTGCAAATCCTGATATGTTTTGAAAAAAATCATTTTTTTGTGAACATTTTTGACACTTCCTGTGTTTATATATTGAATTTGGTTTTTCATAGGTTAGTTCAGCTTAACAAAGGAGGTAAGGACACCCAATCCTATCCTCCTTTACTCTTTTATATATGGGGTATAGGGTATAGGGTATAGGGTATAGGGAGTTATACCCCAAACCCTAATCCCTATACCCCAAACCCTATATACCCCTAATCCCTATACCCCAAACCCTATATACCCCAAACCCCAAACTACACAATTTCATGAATATTTCGGAATCCTTCGCCTACCACCATTCCGGCGTCGATTATTGTGATAAACGCTTCGGGGTCGACCTCGCGGATATGTTGTTGAATCAGGTTGACCTCTTTCGGGTTTACGTTAGTGAAAATCACCTTTTTTGTATTTCCGGTGTACATTCCTTCGCCGTAGAGAATTGTCCCGCCGCGATCCAGGTCGATCACGAATTTTGCAATCTCCTCATGTTTATCGGAGATGATGATTAAAGTCTTGATATTCCGGAATCCGTACACGGCGGCATTGACTATCCGTCCTACTATGTATATGATAATAAAGGAATAGAGCGGTATTTTGATATCCTGGAAAGCCACAAGCGAAAGAATCACCACGCATGAATCGACGATGATGACCATTGTACCTAACGGGATACTTGTTCGTTTCGAGAAAATCATGGAAATCACGTCCGTACCGCCCGAAGTAGCGCCTGTCCGGAAAATCAGTCCGCTGCCAAGACCCACGCAGACAGCGCCGAATATCGTTGACAGCATCACATCATCGACCAGCGGATTGTATCCCCAACTGTTTTCCAGGATAAACGTAAACACAGCCATAGCGACGAATCCGACCACCGTTTTAATCCCGAACGCTTTGCCGAGAATTTTTGTTCCGATGATACACAGCGGAATATCCATACAGATTGCGGCGACGCTGATGTCGAGATTATCGGGCAAACCTGTTCCGAATAAGTTTTCCAGAGTTGGGAGATACATTTCGTAGAGATAGTGCAGGACTATCGAAATGCCGTACACACCGCCGGGGGCGAGTTTGTAGGGCGATACGAAAAACACAAATCCCGCCGCTATAATCAACGAGCCTGCAACCACTTGTCCGTAATTCACGAACCACTTTTTTGATAAAAATTTCTCTGACTGAACCGTCATATTTTTAAAACAATTTTAAACAATTAACATTCCTTTTCCCTGACGTATGATTTCAAATTCGGAATTTGTACAATCGACAATAGTCGAGGGAATTATCCCGCCGGCGCCTCCATTGATACAGGCGTCGACCAGGTCGCCGAATTTTTCGTTAATCAGTTCGGGGTCGCTGATATATTCAATAAAATCATCGTCGATTTTGATTGAAGTAGAAAGCAGCGGACACTCCAGACGTCTAACAAGTTCGAGTGCGATTTTGTTGTTCGGGATTCGTAATCCCACCTGTTTCCGGCGGCTTAACAGTTTGTCGGGGACTTTGTTAGACGCTTTCAGGATAAACGTGAACGCTCCCGGAAGGTTTTTTTTCAACACCTTGAACGTTGGCGTATCGACCTTCGCATAGTCCGAAAGATTGCTCAAACTGTCGCATATCAGCGAAAATATGGCTTCTTTTTTATTAATATTCTTTATTTTCAGGATTTTTTCGAAACCCTTTTTACTGTGTAACGAACAAGCCATTGCATACACCGAATCGGTCGGATATATCACTGTACCATCGTTTTGCAATATTTTCACAGCCTTCTCTATTTCCCTGTCTGAAGGCGAATCGGGATGTATTTTTATAATCATACAACATTCAAATTTTACACAAATTTACGTATTTATTTGTATATTCAATTATTTCAGTAATTTTGTGCGAAATTATAAAATGTATTGTGCGAATAAAAACGACAAAAATATTAATTGCGGCGGCGTGTATGTTTTATGGGATATGCGCTTATACGCAGGAAGATAACAAGCCGGCAACGTGTAGCGGCGATTCGGTTTTGACCTTGCAGGACGAAAAATATAACTTGATAACAAACGCAAAAAAACTGTCGTTTGAAGGCGCTTTTGATAAAGCGGCGACATTATATGGCGAAGCTGTTAAAATCGACCCCAAATGTGACGCCTGTCATTACGAACTGGCAAATATCCTGATATACATGGATAAAGAACAGGAAGCAAAAGAAAATGCAGAAGCGGCATATAATCTCGACCCCGACAACCCATGGTTTGCGCTGTTGTACGGACGGTTATGTTTCCATTTTAAAGAATACGACAAGGCGCAAAAGCTGTTCAGGAAAATACTTGTTCATCACGGCGACAAGCAGGAAGTCTGGTTTGGACTGGCGTCGGCATACGAGGAGCAGGAAATGTTTCAGCAAGCGATTGGCGTATTGGACAGTATGGCAATACGGTTTGGCGATAGCGACGATATTTCGTACCGCGTTTTCAACGTGTCCATGGATCTTGGAAACTATGAAAAGGCTGTCGCTGCAATCAAAAAAGTCGTAAACAACTATCCCAACGACCCGAGATACACAACTTTACTTGCCGACGCTTATGCCGAAATGGGAAACGATTCGCTGGCAATCGAAACATACAGCGAGATAATCAAAGAAAACGATTCGTTTGCTCCGGCGATGCTGGGCAGGGCGGAACTGTATCGGAAAAAAGGTCAGTTTGTTCACTATTTCAAATCGTTACAGCAATATGCCGGCAGCAAAGCTATCCAGCCCGAAACAAAAGCCGAATATCTCAACTTAGTGTTGAAAATCCCCTCGTTTGCCGGTCATTTCAAGAGCAATATTGACACGATATTTGCAATATTATCGACGGTACATCCTGTTTCTATGGAGTTGAAATATATGCAGGCGCGTTACTTTGTCGCTACTCAACGACCTGAACTGTCGATAGTTATTTTGGGGCAGTTGACCGATATGGACGGTAACAACAAAGATGTATGGCTCAGTTTACTTGCTTTGGAATACAGTTTGAAGATGTTCGGGCAACTCGAACAGTCGTCGCAGAAAGCGATTGATTCAGACCCGGGATATGCCGCTTTTTACATGTACGCAGCGCTGGCGACATGGTCGAAAAAACAGGTGAAACAGGCAATCGCAATCCTCGAAAAAGGCATGGCGAAAGCAAGATACGATTCTGTGTTTATGGATAATGCACTGTCGTTTCTTGGCGACATGTATTTCAGTATCGAAAAACCGAAAAAAGCGTTTGCGTATTACGAAAAGGCGTTGAAAAATAATCCCGACAACGCTACCGTGCTGAACAATTATGCTTATTATCTTTGTCTTACGAAATCGAAAAATATGGATAAAGCCTACACAATGAGCAAAAAAGCCATTGAACTCGAAAGCAGTAATCCTTCATTTCTCGACACGTATGCTTACATCCTGTTTTTGCAGGGAAAATATGCCGAAGCAAAGAAAATGTTTCGTAAAGCTCTTGCCGTCGGAGGCGACGAAAGCGCCGTTGTATTAGATCATTACGCTGATACGCTCGACAAACTCGGCGAACGGACTATCGCCGAAATTTACTGGTCGCAGGCATTGGATAAACCGGACTGTGTTAATCCCGAACAGATTAAGAAAAAATTAAAAGGAAATTAATCAAAATGTAAAATGTTAGATTTCAGCAGACATATTGCGATAATTGCGGTCATTTTAGTTGGTATGTTCATCGACCTTAACGCTCAGGACAACAGAGAACTCGAAGAACAAAGCCTGCAAATGCTCAACAAAAACCGTGAACGCGAAGCTGAAGAAATTGCAATAATTAACAAACAGCTGGAATCGAACGGCGAACAACTGAAAACCACGCATTCAAATCTTGCCCTGATACAAAAAAAAATCGACCTGAGGAAATCGACGCTCAACAATATTGACAAAATAATCAGAGAGTTGCGACGGCAACTGAAAGAAAAAAAACATGCTGTCGAACAGCTGCAAAACGATTTGGAAAGCGTCAAAATATCATATAAAGACTTGCTCAACAGATACTACAATATCAGAATCAAGGAAAACACCTGGATGATAATCATGGCAAGCGAAAGTTTTGCGCAGGCATACAGACGGATGAAATATGTGCGTGAAATACTGTTACTCCTTAAAGCTCAGTCTATCAAAATCGAAGAAATGACCGAAAGGTTGAACGGCGAAATAATGGACATATCGAAAAAAGAACAGCTTTTGTCGTCGAATATCAGCGAAAAACAAAAGGAAATGGAAATACTCCGCATCGACGAAAAAAAATCGCAATCGGTATATTCCGAATTGAAAAACAAAAACTCCGAACTTGAAAAACAGTTGAAAGAACGGGAAGAAGCATACAATCAACTCAATATCCAGATGCGTGAACATATCCGTAACGAAATGAAAAAGAACGCCGAATCGGGAATAACGGACGAAATGATTGCTTACGCAAAAAATTTCGAAGAGTTGAAAGGGCTTTTGCCTCAACCCACGATTGGCGTAATTATCCGTCCGTTCGGAAACAGCAAGTCCAAGTCGATTTACGAAACGGTGAAAGCTCTGCCAAACAAGGGTATTGATATCCGGACAGCGGAAAATGCCGAAGTCTATGCCGTTTCGAAAGGCGTAGTGACAAGGATCGGAAAATTGCCGATTGGCGGCGTCAGCATCATTGTGAGTCATGGGACTTACCGGACAGTGTATGCTTCGTTATCATCGGCTATGGTGAAAGTCGGCGACGAAGTCAAAGCGCGCCAGAAAATAGGAATAGTGAAACAATCCTACGACGGTCCCGTAATGCACTTCGAACTGTGGAAAGACCTCGAACCGCAAAACCCCGAACAATGGCTGTTTAATTAGCGGATAAAAAAATAATTAATTCGCGGATAAAAAGTCTGTCTGTTTTTCTTTTTTGTCGATTACATGTCGCGACGCCAGTTCGTTGACGATATCTTTGATTTCGACGCCCTGATTGACCATAAGAACCATCAGATGATATATCAGATCCGAGATTTCGTACACTAATTCTTCTTTGGAATTTTTTGCGCCGATAATGACTTCCGTACTTTCTTCGCCTATCTTTTTCAGTATTTTATCCAATCCTTTTTCGAACAGATACGTTGTGTACGAGCCTTCGGGACGGGTTTCATTACGGTCGAGCAACAGTTCGAACAGCGAACAGAACGAAAACCGCCGGACTTCGTCGGAAACAAAAACCGTTGTCCCGAAACAGCTCTCAGCGCCTGTGTGACAAGCCGGTCCGTCCTTAATCACTTCGACGACCAAAGCGTCGTTGTCGCAATCGGCACAAATACTGACGATATGCTGGTAATTTCCTGAGGTCTCGCCTTTTCGCCATAATTCTTTACGACTTCTGCTGTAGAAACACGTTTTTTTCTCTGCAATGCTGATAGCCAGACTTTCGGCGTTCATATACGCCAATGTCAGCACAGCCTTAGTGTAATAGTCCTGCACAATCGCAGGAATCAAACCGTTTTCGTCGAATTTTAATTCTGTCATTCTCTTAAATATCCTTGTTATTAAAGCAATTTTCTACGTTTAAAAGCGTATAGCGTGCCGCCTGCCGACAGAACCATCAAAATGATGCTGAACAGGTAACCGAATCGCCAGCCTGTTTCGGGCATGATGTTGAAATTCATTCCGTATATCGATGCGATAAGCGTTGGCGGCATGAATACTACCGATGTGATAGTGAATATCTTGATAATCTTATTTTGCTCGACGTTGATAAGACCCAGCACCGTATTCTGGAGATATTCCAGCCTTTCGAAACCGAAATCGGCGTGGTTCAACAGCGAATTGACGTCGTTGATCATCACCGTAACCTTCGCCTGAATGTCGGAAGGAAACAGGTTGCTTTTAAGTATCGACGACAAAGTGCGCTGTTTATCAATGATATTCTCACGTATTATCATTATGTTTTCCTGCAATTGGCTGAGGTAAACCAAAGTTTCCTTTTCGACCTGATTGATTACGACTTTTCGTGTCAATTGCGTGATTTCTTTGGCTATACCTTCTATCATATCGGCGTCGAGGTCGATTCTGTTTTCGAGTATCGAAATCAGCAGGTGATAGCCGGTGATGTACAGACTGTGGCTGCTCATGATTTTACGACCGACTTCGGTGAGCGTCCGCAAATCGGTATTACGCGAGATAATCAGAATCCCGCCGCATATAGTAAACGACACAGGCTCTTCGACATATCCATCGCCCTGCGACAGAAGGAAGTTCGTATTTCCGTAAACAATATCGTCGTTTTCGGAATATCGCGAACTGCTTTCGATTTCCTCCGCCTGCGCCCTTGTCTGCAATTCGGTATTCAGAAACGCCTCAATTGCACGTTTTTCCTTTCCGAGCGGATCATTCAGATCGATCCACACAATATCTTCGTATCCCAAATTGTTCAGAACCTTGAGGTCAGAACTTTGTAATATTTTATTTCCAGACTTATAATAGAATAAAACCATAATTTTTATTTTTTTGATTGAATTAAATATCGTTTAACTGTTATTTTTATTTGCCATAAATGCCCTTTAACCAAGTTAAAAGGGCTAACAACTTCGATATTTTGATTTCAATCTCAAGACCATGTTCCAAAATTCGGCAAGAGCTTTTTGTTTTGCGAAATCAAAGTTATAATCAATGTTTCCGGTGAGATATTTGATTGCATCCTGATAATCCAGCGTGTGCCGGTGTTCGTTGACAGCGGCGGGAATGTTTGCCAATCCTGTAGATAATGCGTTGTTGAACAGCGCAATGAAATCATTCGACAAGGGCGTTACGGCTGTCCATGCGGCAAAGACAAAAGGCAATCCGGTAAAATCTTTCCATGCCTGCGCCAAGTCTGCTTTGTATTCAAATTTCGATTCGTAATCGAACACTTTATCGCCGATAAGCACGTATGCCGAATCTTTTCTGTGCGGATCGACCTCGTCCAAAGAGTTTAACGGAACGGGAGTTACCTTGATTTTCCAGTATTCGTCGAGCAGCAGTTGCGCCAGAAGAACCGATGTACGGGATTCAAAATCAAGATAAAGCGTTTTGATTTCGGAAACAGGCTGATTAGAGCAAATGACAACCGAACGGATATTTCCCGACGCTCCTATACAATAGTCGGAAATGATTTTTTTGTCGGGAATCGAAGGTATTATAGCAGCCGGAACTATGCCTATATCAGCATCTTTATTGAGCAGGCGGGCGGCGCATTCGGCAGGCGTATTATATTGAAGATCGATATAATCAATTATTTCCGAATGCTTCAATCCATATACAAATGGTGAAGAGTTGAGATATGATATGATTGACACTTTTATCTTCTTCATATATACATTTTCTATGGGACAACGCCCTGTTATTAATTAATTTATCCCGCCGGCATATCGCTGCATATTCAATTTTTTACCGCCGCAAAGGTAATACTAATATTTCAGTTGCGCAAAAAAAAAGATTACCTTAACATATTCACTATAAATTTTTAGGGTGACGCATTGTCGAAGTCAGGAAAAAGCATTCACAACAACGACAAAAAATCCCGTAGAGCCTTGCGGGACTTAGTCGCTGATGTGATTGTCCGTGACCGCATCCGCATCCATCCGTAAGCTGAAGCATACGGTTAATAAAGTGTTGTCCCGAGAGAGTTAAGAGTTAATGGACGACTTAACTCTTAGTTCTTAACTCTTAATTCATACCTGTAAATCTTAATCGAAATTTGTCCACAGATTACACGGATTTTGTCCGCGAATTACGCTAATTAACGCGAATTTTAATTCGTGGCTAAAAACAGACGACGATATGATTACAATCACATCGTCGTCCAATAACTCTTAACTCTTAGTTCTTAGTTCTTAACTCCCTCAGTCGTCGTCCGGTAGTTCAT
>JAISXV010000030.1 GCA_031270335.1 Prevotellaceae bacterium
TGGCGCTGGAACAGAATTATCCCGAATACGAGCTTATTGTGGTGAATGACAATTCGACGGACGATTCCGACGAAGTATTGAAACTCGCTCAAAACCGGTATCCGCATCTGCAAATCAGAAATCTGATAGCAAACAAATCCGTACACGGCAAGTCCGTTGTTTTAGGAGTTGGAATTAAAGCGGCAAAATACAGCCGGATAGTCGTTGCCGACGTCGCCTGTCGCCCTTCTGCCGACTGGCTGAAAACTCTTTCTACGGGATTTGATTCTGTGGTTGTTACGGGTTACACTCGCTATATTGCTGCCGGCAAATTTGTTCGAATCGCAAATTACTACGAATCGCTGTTCCGGCTTGGATACGCCTTAAACAGAAAACCATACACCGCGTCGGGCGAAAACGACAGTTTCACGAAAGAACTCTTTTTCGCAAAAGGGTTCAATCCCATGCTCCGAAAACCCGAAAATGTTGAACAGGTGTTTTTTAATTCGGTGATGAACAAAAAAAACACAGCAGTCGTACTGTTGTCCGAAGCAATTGTTGATTCCGAAAAGAAACTTACCTTCGGCTGTTGGCGACGAGAATGTTCCGGCGAACTGTTTTCCCGGAGACTGTTTCGTCGAGGCACGCGACATGTCAAACTGCCGGAGATTGTTTCCAGGACGCTGTTTTACCTGAGTTTTGTTGCCGCAATCATTATGACCCTCGATGTGATGTGGTTATGGATTTCGATTGCAGGAGTATTTCTGTTAAGGCTGACAGTCCAGATATTAGTATTTGTTTCGACTCAAAAAGTATTGGGCGAAAAGAAATTAGCGCTGCATACACTTCTCTGGGATTTTTACTCTCCGCTTGCGTATCTGCATATTGCCCTGTTAATCAAACATCGAAAAACAATAAAGCATCAATGAAAAAGGACGTATTTAAACGATTAGCAAAAGATACCGGAATCTACGGAATGAGTTCAATCCTCGCCCGTACGCTGAATTTTTTTCTGCTTCCGATATATACGCGCATCCTCAGCGAAGGCAATTACGGCATTTACACAGAGATATTTGCGTACATCGCTATCATTCAAGTCGTACTTATATTCGGAATGGAAACGGGATTTTTCCGTTTTGCTTCGTTGGACGGATACGATTCCGGAAAAGTGTTTTCGACAGTTTCGTGTTTTATGCTGATTGTTTCTTTGGCATTTTTCGGTTTATGTTTCGTTTTTGCAGACGAAATCGCCGCCGGAAAAGACTATTATCCTGTCGCGGTAATCTATGCAGCTGGGATTCTTGCGATTGACACATTCACCTCCGCCTTTTTTGCACGATTGCGATACGAACGTAAAGCCATGAAATTCGCTGTCTATCGTTCGATAAAAATATTGTCCGAAATATTCTTTAATCTTCTGTTTCTTTATCTGTTACCGAAATATTTTGCCTCGCATCCGCAATCAGCGCTGTTGAATTTTTTCACGCCCGAAGCCTCGTACGTATATATTCTGGCGGCTGTGTTTTGCAGTTGCGTTGTGTCGGCGCTGCTTTTCATTCCGGAGATAATACGCACAAAATACAGGATTTATCTTCCTTATCTTAAACCGCTTCTGATATATTCGTTGCCGTTGATGCTTGCCGGACTTCAGGGTACTCTGAATGATTTCATCGACAGGTATCTTTTCCGGTATCTTGCTCCCGAAAACGAATATTCCTGGGAAGAGCAGTTGGGCGTTTTCGGCGCTGCGGTGAAACTTGCGGTGTTGATGTCGCTGTTTGTGCAGATGTTTCGTTACGCCGCCGAGCCGTATTTCTTTTCCGAAGCCTCGAAATCGGACATAAAACCCGTGTACGCAAAGGTGATGAAATTTTTCACGATTTTCTGCGTAATAATATTTTTGGCAATCAACTTTTACTCTGATATACTGCAATATATCCTGGGACAAAAGTTCCGTTCGGGGATGATTGTCCTGCCGGTAATGCTGTTTGCCTACATGCTTTCGGGTATCAACCAAAATGTGTCGATGTGGTACAAACTTGCATCTAAAACCAAGATAGCCATGATTGTAACTTTCGCCGGACTGCTGACGTCAATTGCGATAAACGTCCTGTTTATGCCGATATACAGTTACCGCGCTGCAGCATGGGGACATGTCGCAAGTTATTCGGTCATGATTTTCATCAGCTGGCAGTTATCGAAACGATACTACAAAATACCGTATCAATGGAACTCAATAATATTGTACATGGCTTTGGGAACAGCGCTGTTTTTCGTAAGCAGAATCATGGAAACAACTTCAATCGTGCTGAATTTGAGTTTATACACAGTTTTGTTGGCGGGATTCATATTCTTTGTCGTTAAAAAAGAGAAAATTTCAGTACGCAGATGACACAGATTTTTAATTGATTATGATATTCCAATGCAATATTTTTTTGTGTTTTAATATTTTCGTGTAATTTTGGCGCAATTTTTAAATGAAATATAGTATATTATTATGACATACACAGGAGCTAAAGTAGAATTAGAGATAGAAAAGATACCAAACGAATTGGAAAATCCGGAATGGCCCCTTCTCATTGCAGGACCATGCAGCGCCGAAAGCGAAGAACAGCTGATAGATACAGCGGTGAAACTTAAAGCGACCAAGCGTATCAGCGTATTCAGAGCAGGGATATGGAAACCGCGTACTCGTCCCAATTCGTTCGAAGGAATTGGAGTAAAGGGTCTTCCATGGATGCAGGAAGTGAAAAAAATAACAGGATTGCGTATTGCTACCGAAGTCGCAAACGCCGAACATGTTGAACTGGCATTGAAATATGGCGTTGATATTCTGTGGATTGGAGCGCGTACTTCGGCGAATCCGTTTTCTGTTCAGGAGATTGCCGACTCGTTGAAAGGTGTCGATATTGCCGTTTTGATAAAAAACCCCGTCAATCCCGATACCGAATTGTGGATTGGAGCGTTGGAAAGGATTAACAAAGCAGGTATCAAGAAGTTGGCAGCCATACATCGAGGCTTTTCCTCACACGAAAAAAGCATTTTCAGAAACGTTCCCATGTGGAATATCCCAATTGAATTGAAATCTGCCTGTCCCGATTTGCCGATAATCTGCGACCCGAGCCACATTTGCGGAAATACGGAACTGATACCGTTTATATCGCAAAAAGCGCTGGATATGGATGTTAACGGTTTAATGATCGAATCTCACATCAATCCGTCGTGCGCATGGAGCGACGCAAAACAGCAACTGACGCCCGAACAGTATGGAGAACTGATATATGGCTTGCTTTTGCGATCGGTGTCGATGAAAGGCGAAGCCCAGTCCATGCTGTCGAAACTGCGCGAAGATATTGACCGTCTTGACGATGAGATAATCCAAAAGTTGTCGTTACGAATGAAAATATCCGATAAAATCGGGCAGTATAAAAAAGAAAAAAACGTTACGATATTGCAGATGGAAAGATGGAAAGATATAGTCGCCAACCGTATCAATATGGGTAAGGCAATGGGATTAAGCGAAGATTTCCTGAAAAAGTATCTCGACCTTATTCATCAGGAATCCATTAATATACAGTCGAACGTGATGAACGAAAAATAAAGATTAAAGTCATGCGTACCGGACAGTTTGTTATTTTGGTTTTATTTGCGGCGTTGTGGACCTCGTCCTGCGAAAAGGAGAATCCCGTTGAAAAACAGGAGGAAAGAATTGATGCGTATATCAAAGCGAAGATGAATAAAAATCCGGCGTTGAAACTCTCCGACGAAAACAGCGTTCGCTATTTATACGAGCCGGACGACACAGAAATAAACGTTGCGGCAGGCGATTCGGTTTATTTCTATTACGCCGGAACGCTTGTTGCCGATACGCTAAAATACTTCGACACAAATATTAAAGAGCTTGCCGAAGCTTTAAGGTTAAATACCGAATCCCGAACATTCGAGCCGGTGGGAGTGATTGTTGGCAACAACAATCTTTTGCCGGGATTAGCTATCGGCTTGAATATGGTGCATTTGGGCGACAACGGTGAAATTATATTCAACTCGGATATGGGATATGGAAAAACCGGAAATGGCGTTGTACCGCCTTATTCTCCACTGATTTTCAAAATTATCATCGTTAAAATAAAGAAGAATTGAATAAAATAATTTGTGGACTCATTTCAAAAAAGTCAGAATTACCGGAAGGTGGTCGCTGAAACCGCCGATATATGCCGGTCCTCTGTACGTTCGTTTAGGAGCGTTTCCTTCGCCGGTTACTGTTTCCAGCAAAAAATCGGCTTTAAAGATTTCGATGCTACCGGCAGAACAGTTTAACCCCGTTTTATTGAACAGTAAATTTCCCGAAACAAAAAACAAATCAATCAGTTCCCACTTGTTTTGAAACTTTATGCTACCCTGTTTGTCGTCCTGCAAGTGGAGGGACATATTATAAAGGTATCCGTTACCCTCGTTTGTGTGTAGAGGTTTTGATTCCAGAACTTTTATGGATTTGCTGTCGGGATAGTCATTGAAGTCGCCCATGATGCAAATGTTCGCATCTGTGTTTTCGTTGAATATTGAATCGACGAGTTGCTTCAACAATTTGATAACAAGGATTCTGCTTTCTTCCGACGCTGCTCCTCCCCATTTCGAAGGCAAGTGATTGACGAAAAAATGTAAAGTATCATTATCGTTAGTTTTCCCTTTGACATAGAGTATATCACGTGTTATCAGAGGCGCTTTGTACGCTTTCGAACCGATAACATCAAATGCATCTTTCCGGTAAAGCAGAGCCACGTCGATTCCTCTGCGGTCGGGAGAATCGTAATGAACTATTCCGTATTCGTATTTCGACAAAGGCGTCTGTTCGGTCAATTGCCTTAATACATAGCGATTTTCGACCTCACACAAACCGATAATCTGCGGAACCTGCCCCTTGCTTGCGGCGATAATTGTTTTGTAGATATTGTTTCTCTTTTGGATAAAACGATTTCTGTTCCACCGATTGGCGCCTGTGGGAGTATAATCGTCGTCATTGATGTCCGGGTTGTTTTCGAGGTCGAAAAAATTCTCTACATTGTAAAACATCACTTTAAACTCCTGTGAATAAAGATTGTTGACAAACACAAATAATAATATGAGGAAAATTCTTTTCACGCCGTTCAGTTCTGATAATCAGTTATACAATAAGTCGTTTGGCGTATATACATTATTTTCTTTCTTATCAATTTCGCGAACAAACAAAACCGGAATCACTGCCCTGCTGTTCAGGAATGGGAGCGTTGCCGCCTTGTCTTCGAGTTCTTTAAACAGATTTTTGGTGCCGTACACTTTTTCAGCCCATATACAGTCGCCAACGAGCAAATAATTTCCGTCAACCGATTCGGCGACAATATCCAGTCCTTCCGGATTTTTCGACGACGCCCACCATCCGGAAGCCGGTTTAAATGCTATCCCGTTAAATTTCATTGACGTTACGGCTTGACGACAAATGTGTTTCCATGTGTGCGATACATATACTTGAAACTGTTTCTGTATCTGGTTTACAACTTGTTCAGCTCGTCCCATTTCTATTGCCGAACGGTTGGGCGTCACGAAAGTGAAATAAAAACGGATAAACGGGTCGGCAATTTTGTACAGGCTTTTTTTCGGATTCCTGATTTCGCTGAACGATATTTCCCGCTCGATATACCCGAGCGTTAATAATTTATCTAACGGAGCGACCAGGCTTGTAGTCGGTTTGCCCATCGCTACGGCGATTTCGGACAGTCGATTATGTCCGGATGCGATCAACGATAAAATAGAAAACGACTGTGCGAGATCCCGCATTTCGTCCTGAAACAGTCGCACAGGTTCGTCATACAGAATACCTTCCGGCGACAGTACATGATTCTTTAACGCACCTTCCAGCGATTTTTCTTTGAGCCGCAGTGTCCAGTAATACGGACTTCCTCCCCATACGCTGTATTCTTCAACAGCCTCGACAGCAGAACAGCGTAACGTTTGCCGCAAGTTTAACGTTTCCATTGCCTGTATCTTAAATACTTCGTTTGCAAGACCATACAGTGGTGATGAACTGTTGGACACAAGTCCTTCCATCATCTGTTGAGCAGAACCGCATATAATCAGACTAAACCGTTTATTCAATTTGTTTTCAAGTACTTCAGCTATGATTGCCGGTAAGTTCGGCTCGCTTTTCACGAGATAGGGAAACTCGTCAATACAGATACTTAGCCTTTTTTGCACACGAAGATTCAAGTTCTCGAACAAGACCGTCCAATCCGGATAGACGGTTTTGTCGAATCCGGGTACTTTGTCGGCAACGACTGCGGCAAACTGCGCAATCTGATGTCGCATTTCCGTCTGGTCGGCAATAAAATACACATCATCTTTTTCGAGCGTCTGTTTTACAAGCGTTGATTTACCATAATTGCGCCGTCCATAGATGATTACAAACGCTGTGTTAGCGTTGGTAAGAGCATTTTTCAATCTCTTTTGTTCCGTATATTGATTTATTATTTGCATAATTTAAAAATTAGTCGGAGATATAAATGCGTTTGACACGTTGCGAAATACCTGTTAATATTTCGTATGGTATTGTTCCGATGGCGTTTGCAATTTCGGAGACGGAAGGAGTTTCGCCCATGACAATCACTCGGTCGCCTTCTTCGGCGTCGATATTTGTGATGTCTATCATACAGGCGTCCATGCAGATATTGCCGATAATCGGAGCAGGTTTGCCGTTTACCGTGAAATAGCCTTTACCGTTGCTGAGTTTGCGATTCAGACCGTCGGCGTATCCTATTGGTATGGTGGCGATTGTTTTGGGAGTTGATGCTATGCCGCGTCTTCCGTAGCCGATGGTTTCGCCTTCGTCGATATGTTTGATTTGCACGATAGCGCTGCTGAGAGTTCCGATGTTGACAAGATATTTCTGATTTTCCTCAGTTCCAACGCCGTAGAGACCGATTCCCAACCGTACCATGTCGAACTGCGCTTCGGGAAAACGTTCTATCCCCGAAGAATTTAGAATGTGTTTAATAAAAGAATATCCGATTTCTTTTTCCAGCGAATCGCAGAATCTTTTGAATTTTTCGATTTGCAGGACAGTAAATTCGTCATGTTTACTTTCGTCGGATGCGGCGAGGTGGGAAAATACAGACGCAACTTTGACTTCCTGACTGTTTTTCAGCACATCGCACAGTTCGGGCAAGTCGTCTTCGACAAATCCGAGCCGGTGCATTCCCGTATCGACTTTCACGTGTGCCGGATAATTGTTTATCCCCATTCCGGATGCGGTTTTCAGAAAAGTAATCAGCGAGTTAAGGCTGTATATTTCCGGCTCAAGTTGATATTCAATCATAATATCGAAATTATCAGGTTCGGTATTCAGGACGACAATGGGCATTGTGATTCCGGCTTCACGAAGATTGACGCCTTCGTCGGTATATGCTACTGCCAGATAATCAACTCTGTGATACTGCAATAACGCCGCTATCTCCGAAGAGCCGTGACCGTACGACGAGGCTTTGACCATTGCCATCAGTTTCACGCCGGCGTTCAGTCGCGACTTGAAATAGTTCAGATTGTTCACGACGGCATTCATATTGACCTCCAAAACAGTCTGATGTACCTGAAATTCCAGCAAACGCGATATTCTCTCGAAACGAAACTGTCGTCCGCCTTTCAACAGAACGGCTTCGTTGTTAAAACTCGCTTTATTGCAGTGCAACAGGAATTTATCTGTATCGCTATAAAACCTGCAATCCGGAATGTTCGAGTTTGCGACGAAATAAGCGGCATTACGTTCCAAAGCCTTTCCTATTCCGATAAACCGGCTTATACCTCTCGATTGTAGCAGTTTGGATACTTGTCGGTAAAGTTTTTTTTCGTCCGGTTCGCTTTGCATGATGTCGGACAAAATCAGAGTTTTTTTCCTGTGTTGCGTCAATCCGTCCAGAAAATCGAGCGCAATAGTGAGCGAATTGACGTCCGAATTGTACGAATCGTTGATTATCGTGCATTTGTTGATACCCTCTTTCAGTTCCAGACGCATGGCAACCGGCGAAAGATTTGCCAGATTCGCTTTTAAGAGTTTGAAGTCAAGCCCTTCCGTCAGCGAAAAAGCGATGCAGTGCATAGCATTTTCCAGCGAAGCCGAATCGGAAAATGGAATCGCAAATTCCGCTTCATCGCCGATATTATCCTTTAATATACTGTTGTTTACACGGATTTTAATGACTGTCCTGTTCGACAGATTTGTTTTACTCAATATCTTCAAATCAGGTTCATCGCCATATCCCCAGGTAAAAGTCGAATAGTGGTGTTTCGACTCCGAAATTGCCTTATGCAGAGCGTGATAGTCCGAACAGTATATCAACAGTTTTGATTTGTCGAACAGCAGCAGTTTTTCGTTGATTTTCTGTTCGACGTCCGCAAAATTCTCCTGATGAGCATCGCCAATGTTGGTAAATATCCCGATGTCAGGCTGTAATATCTTTTCCAGACGCGTCATTTCGCCGGGCAACGAAATTCCTGCCTCGAAGATTCCAAGTTCCGAAGCGCTGTCAGCCATCAAGACAGACAAGGGCGCGCCTGTCTGCGAATTATAACTTTTGGGACTGCGACTGACCGTTTTTGTGTCGTGAAATATCTGATATATCCATTCTTTGACGCAGGTTTTGCCGTTACTGCCGGTTATCCCCAACACAGGAAACGAAAACGTATTGCGGTAATTTGCAGCAATATCCTGAATTGCTTTCAATGTATTTTCGACGGCGATAATATTTCCCTCATCAATGTTTTTTATCGGGAAATCCTTATTGACGATGAAGTTACGAATACCTTTTGCGTAAAGTTCTTCGATATAGTCATGACCATCGTGACGTTCGCCTTCGATAGCGACAAACAACGCCGTCGCAATACTGTCGATACGGTTGCGACTATCAACAAAAATGTGATTGATAACCGTATCATTTCCAACATATACGCATCCAAGAATCCTTGCAATTTCGGAGAGTTTATACTGCATGTTACGTTAAAATTGCGAATAAGGTAGTGGCGACAACAAACGGTTTTTATTGTCGGTTGCGGTGTGGGCATATTCTTTCATATCTCTGATACGCAGCCAGTCGGGATGTTTGACAAACTCTCCCCAAACGGCGTTACGCGTCGGTTCGTCCTTATACCATGTGAGATAGATTATCGACGGCATCCGGACGCCCGCCAACACTTCGCCGTAACATACCGAATTGATTCCAACTTTATCGAAAATAGAGATTTCGTCGGCATTAAACATCTTGATTTTACGCTGATTTGCTTCTTCGTTGGGACTTTTGTAATGACGTAACTCAAACAAAGTCCGGTCGTTGTCAGGCTTTTTCATTTTCGGGATTTTGTCGAAAGCCTCGCACAGCAATGTCTCAAATCCGGAATATGCAGGATTTGTTGCCGTCAGGTCGTAAAACGATTGAGCGGCGGCGTTGAAAACTTTGTCGTTCCATATCTCATGTTTAACTTTGAGATAACTCGCAATATCCGGATACACAAGCAATAAATAACGAACGGAATCCGTTGCTTTATAGAGTTTGAAAGCGCCGGCATTAACGCCCTGTCGATTATAAGCCGGAATCAGAGTTTCCCTGAAAAAATTATCAAGAGGCTCAGCGCCACTCTCATTGAGCGTATAAATACGCCATTCGTAAATCTCTTTTACGATTGTATTTTCATTCGGAGCGCTGTTATTGCAAGCTCCAAACAGCATAATTATTGCTGCAGCAATTACTGAATTTAATTGTTTATACATAATCATTTCATAATTAACCAGTCTTCGATAACAAATTCGGAAATATATCTCTCATAGTATTGTTTCCATTCTTTGTTCGACATCAATCTGTAGTACCACTGTGATTTATATCCTTTTGGTCCGCTTGCCAAACTTTTTATCAACTCATAATGGTCATTTTCTATCTCAATAACATTCTCATATTCAGCAGCATGTTTCTCTATTTCATCTATACTGTTTAATGAGGGCGGTATAGCATCTTTAGTTATGGACTTATGCCATAACTCAATCATAGACAGTCTGTATTCTTCGGCATATTCTTTTGACGAAAACACAGCAAAACTGTCGTGTCCTTTTACAATCCAAATGGTGTTATTTATAATTTCCATAACTATAATAATTTTAATTTTGCAATGCAAAGATACTGCTTTTTTTAATATTGCAACATAAAAGAGCATATTTTTTCCATCAAAATTTTCTATTTGCAGTTTTAAATTATTAGCATTAATTTTGCACGACGAAATATTTGCAAATAATGCGTCAACTCTGTGAGTATAAGTGTTATGTAGATATTTCGATAATGTAAAAGAATTAATAATCTTTTAAATATTAAAAATTAAAATATGGCTCAAATATTAAATGTTCATGCTCGTCAGATTTTGGATTCACGTGGAAATCCTACTGTCGAAGTCGATGTTTACACCGATGAAGGTGTTCTTGGTCGTGCTGCCGTACCATCCGGGGCTTCGACCGGTATTCACGAAGCGTGCGAATTGCGCGATGGCGACAATGGGGTATATCTCGGAAAGGGAGTGCTGAAAGCCGTTGAAAATGTAAACACTGTCATTAACGAAGAATTGTCGGGAGTGTCGGTGTTAGACCAGCGTGATATCGACGCTGCGATGATTGCTTTGGACGGCACAGAAAACAAAAGCCAGTTAGGGGCAAACGCTATTCTTGGCGTTTCGCTTGCCTGCGCAAAAGCCGCCGCCCAGATTACCGGACAGCCCTTGTTCCGCTATGTCGGAGGCGTCAACGGTCGCACTTTGCCCGTGCCATTGATGAATATCCTTAACGGAGGTTCTCATGCGGACAATTCTATTGATTTTCAGGAGTTTATGATTATGCCCGTTGGAGCGGAGACATTTTCGGACGCTCTGCGTATGGGAGCGGAAGTGTTTCACAGTTTGAAATCTGTGTTGAAAAAACAGGGATATTCGACCAATGTCGGCGACGAAGGCGGATTCGCACCCAACCTGAAATCGAACGAAGAGGCTGTAACTGTGATTCTTGCAGCAATCGAAAAAGCCGGATACAAACCCGGCGAAGATGTTTACATGGCGTTAGACCCCGCATCTTCGGAGTATTATATTCCCGAAGAAAAAGTTTACCATCTGCACAAATCGACCGGAGAAAAACTTACTCCAAGTCAAATGGTTGATTTCTGGAAAGGTTGGGTTACAAAATACCCGATTCTCTCTATCGAAGACGGAATGGCTGAAGACGACTGGGACGGCTGGAAACTGCTGACCGACACCATCGGCGACCGCTGTCAATTAGTTGGCGACGACTTGTTTGTCACCAACGTGAAACGTCTGCAACTCGGTATCGAACGGAAAGTCGCCAACTCTATTCTGGTAAAAGTAAACCAGATAGGTTCGTTGAGCGAAACAATTGATTCCGTTGAACTTGCAACCCGTAACTCATACACTTCGATAATGAGTCACCGTTCGGGCGAAACGGAAGACACTACTATTGCCGATTTGGCGGTGGCGCTCAACTGCGGTTTAATCAAGACAGGCTCCGCTTCACGTTCCGACAGAATCGCTAAATACAATCAGTTGTTGAGAATCGAGGAAATTCTTGGTAATGAAGCGTATTATCTTGGAAAGAATTTCAAATACGTTAAAAAATAAAACACAGACTTTTTCATTTTATTTAATATGCTTCGGAAATAAAATCCGGAGCATATTTTTTTGTGATTAAAAAGTTTTATGTACTTTTGCGCATTACTTTTGTTGTTTTATAATATAAAAATTTAAAAGTTAAAATGATGAACAGACATATTTTATATACGATAATATTTATCTGGGCGGCATCGTCGAGACTTGATGCTCAGGAAGTTTACCCTTTTCCGGCCGATGATGTGCATTTCAGGCAAATCATGGATTTATACGCCAAAGAGATGTATCGCTCGTCGCTCGAAAAGATACATTCGACGAAAAACGAGCAGGGAAACGCTTTGATCGGTGACGATATCAGGTTTTACGAAGCCATGAGCGCCCTGTATAACGAGCAGAGCAACGCCGAAGCGCTTTTGTCGGAAATCATCAATTCGACGCCGAGAAATATCCACTATTCAGAAGCAATGTACGGATATGGCAAATACATGTACAGCAAAGGCAAATACAAGGATGCGACTGAGGCTTTCGGGAAAATCTCCGTTTCCGGCATTCCTTCTGCCGAAAGACCTGAATATTACTTCAAAACAGGATACAGCAATTACAAATCGGGAAAAACGGACGAGGCAATTAACAATTTCCGTAAAATCAAAGACCAGAGGAACATGTACGCCGACGCCGCTTTGTACTACTATTCGCATATAGAATACGAAAAAGGTAATTACGTCACAGCAAACCAGGGTTTTGAACGGTTGATGACAAATCCCAACTATGCATCCGTCGTTCCGTACTACACACTTCAGATTGCGTTCATACAGAAGAATTTCGACAAAGTAATCGCCGACGGCGAGGATTTTCTGTCGCGTTCGACCGAAAGCAGGGCAGGCGAAATCACCCGTTTGCTTGCAGAGGCTTACATGCACAAAGAAAATTATGAAAAAGCCGCCGAATATTTTGAGAAATACGAAAAATCGACCTCAAAAATGTCGAGGGAAGATTATTATCTGAAAGGGTTTATTGCCTATAAAGAAGAAGATTATGCTTTGGCAACGAAAAATTTTGCGCCGGCGGCAGCTAATAACAAAGATTCGTTAAGCCAACTTGCCGATTATCATCTGGGCGACTGCTATCTGCAAACAAATTCCAAACAGGATGCTTTGAACGCTTTCATGAGGGCTTCGCAACAGAATTTCAACGCGGCAATCCAAAAAGACGCTTTTCTCAACTATGCCAAACTGTCTCTGGAACTGCAAAATAACGATGCGCCTGTGATCAGTTACTTCGACAAATATCCTGACGAACTCAACAATCCCGAACTCCTTACTTACAGAGCCGAATCGGCGGCAAAACAGGGAAATTACGACGAAGCAATCAGGCTGTTACGGGCAAATCCGAATCTCTCGGCTTCGGAATTTGATGCAATACAGCGCATTGCCTTCGCTGCCGGAAATACCCTGTCAAAAAATAAAGACTACCGGCAGGCTATCGAAATGTTCGATGTAGCCATAAGCAATGCCGCGCTTGGCAATGACAATTCTATCAAAGCTTTATCTATTTACGGAAAAGCAAATGCCACATATTCCCTGGAAAATTACGGCTCGGCGCGCATGCTTTTCCAGACTTTCATCAACACTGCCGGTTCGTTTAACTTGCAGGAATACAGCATCGCACATTACAATATCGGATATTGTTACTTCAAGGAACAGAATTATGACCAGGCGCTTACATGGTTTAGAAAATATATCAGTTTCGAAGCAAACAAATCACGAAAAACAGTGTATCTCGGCGACTGTTACAACCGTATCGGCGACTGCTATTTCAAAAAACGTGAGTATCAGCTTGCCGCCGACAATTATACTACAAGCGAAAGCCTCGGAATACCAAATCCCGACTATTCGGCTTTGCAAAGGGGAATATCGCTCGGCTTCACTTCCGGAACTGATGCTAAAATAAACGCTTTGAAGCATATACCGCGTTCGTATCCAAATTCCAGCCGCATCCCGACAGCGTATTACGAATTGGGACGGGCATATCAGCAACAAATGAAATACGAGGAAGCTGTCGCCGCATTTCAGTCCGTCATATCAAAATACCGTTCTTCTCCCGTCTATTCCAACTCGCTGGTAGAATTGGGATTAATCGAATTGAACAGAGGAAATTACGACAAAGCTCTTTCGTATTACCAGCAGGTTGTAGATAAATATCCCAATTCGCCGGAAGCACAGAGCGCAATGGAAGGAATAAAGAATATATATATGGAACAAAACCGTATGGATGAATATATTAACTATTCCAACAGAATCGGACAGGGAATCAAAAATCCCGAAGAAAAAGATTCGCTGATATTTGTCGCTGCGGAACGGCTGTATCAAACAGGCGACTGTGCAAGAGCCTTGCCTGCAATGAGAAAGTATCTCGACGATTATCCTCTGGGAAGATTTTTGATGCACGCCAATTTCTATCTTGCCGACTGTTCGATGAAACAACAGGATTACGCAACAGCCTTAAACGGTTTTAGTTACGTTGTACGTCAGCCGGCAAACGATTTCACCGAAACGGCATGGTCGGGAGTCGCCCGTGCAAACTACAATCTGAAAAATTACGCCGATGCAGCCGCCGCATTCGAGCAAGTCAAAACTCTGGCGCAAACTCCTGCCGACAAATTTGATGCCGAACTCGGATGTATGCGCGCTTATGTCGCTGTGGGAAACAACGAAAAAGCTGCCGCCTCGGCAAGCGTAGTCGCCGCATCGACAGGAATATCGCCCGAATTGAAACGGGAAGCAAACCTGATAATCGGACGTATAAGCCAGCAATCGGGCGACCACAATAAAGCAGTGACAATCTTCAAGTCGCTGGCAACAGACCTCAGTCAGCCAATAGACGCCGAAGCTCAATACAGACTGGTTGCCTCGTATTTCGCACAGAAAAAATACAAGGACGCCGAAGACGAAGTTATCTCATTCGGAGAAAGCAAATCACGACAGCTTTACTGGGTGGCAAAATCGTTTATCGTGCTGGGCGACATATACGTACAGAAAAACGAGAAAGCACAGGCAAAAGCGACTTACCAGTCGGTTGTGGAAGGCTATACCCGTCAGGATGACGGAGTTATTGACGAAGCAAAACAAAAACTGAACGAACTGGAATAAGATTTAAAACAGATTACTTCACTGCTATTTCCAGCGAGATAAAATTTGATATTTCCGATGTATGGCTTATGTTGTTTACAAAGCTCAATCGTTGAGCCGGGACAAGCAAATCATCTACCAAAATTTGTTTCAGGATATGCACTCGATTAGAGAACAACTGTTTGTTTCCGAATGCGTTATCTGTTTCGTTCGAATAGCAGCGCAAAGTAACATTCCATTCGGGATAAGCGTTACAGTACGAAGCAAGTTCTGACAAAGCATCAAAAAACTTGTTTTCGTCGGTAAAGCGCACTCGCCCGTCCTGAAATCTCATTTTCTTCAACAACTCTTCCAATTTGGGCTTGTAACTCATATACATTGGATTGTCAATTTTCACCGTCGAAAGCGTAATCAGCGGATTTATCGGCGCCGTATCAACAACAGCGATTTCCTCTTTCACAACAGTTTCGGCGTCGTTCGTTTTCACTTCTGCAACATTGTCGGCTATGACGGGCGGCTTTTTATCGCCGGCTGACGGAATTTCAATAGCGCTTTGGGCATTGTTGATTCTGTTGTTGTTTATAAGTTGCTCAATATATTCTTGCCGTTTGTGCTCCTGTTCGGCAACATAACGCTCGTAACGCATAATCTGCAAATCACGTTCTTCATCAAGACTTATAGTATCAAGAACTCTTGTTCCTTTCGAGGTATAATCTCCCTGTCCTTTTTCCGGCAAAGGACATCCATTATTTGAAGCAATACCTGCTTCGTAAGGGCATACATCTTTATTATCAGGTATTCCGTCGAAGTCACTGTCGGGGCATCCCTTAAACTGACCAATTCCTGCAACAGTAGGGCAGTCGTCCAAATGATCGGGGATACCATCGCCATCGCTGTCGGGGCAACCTTTTGTTGCTGCGAGACCGGGAATATTTGGACATTCGTCCTCTTTGTCCGGCACGCCATCATTATCACTGTCTGCGGCTTTTACGATGACAGTTGTAGTCTTTTTTGCTTTTTTCGAGGCAACCGGGTCTTCATCAGGAGCAGAAAACACGGGTTCAACCAACAACATAAGAACCGCTAATGTACTGTAAACTAATTTTATAATCTTTTTCATATACAAAATTCATTTGTGCAAAGATACATCAAAATTAGCAAATTGATTCTTAAAAAATATGAAATTTTCTTAATTTTTGCAAAAAAATTACATTTTCTACATGTTGAGTTTGTGGAAACATATCAACAGGCTGACATTCAACAAATTCATACTGTTCTGCAAACATGGCAATATCCCGTGCCTGAGTAGCAGGATTGCAACTGACATAGATTATTTTTTCGGGAGCGGCTTCCAGCAATATTTTCGGAATAGAGGGATGAAGTCCGGCTCTTGGCGGGTCGAGTAT
>JAISXV010000074.1 GCA_031270335.1 Prevotellaceae bacterium
CCTGTTTTTGACTACTTTGTCCTACTTCTGTCCGCTTTTGTCTGCATCATGCATCGTAGGGAGAGAGAGAGAGAGAGAGAGAGAGAGAGAGAGAGAGAGAGAGAGAGAGAGAGAGAGAGAGAGAGAGAGAGAGAGAGAGAGAGAGAGAGAGAGAGAAGTAATCAGCGAGTTACGGCGATTACGCCTGTTTGGTGCAGTAACAGTAAAGCTGAATGTTATATGCCATGCATTTCGATTGCAAGATGCGTGTTTTTTTTATTATCCTATTGTAATTTTATCACTAATGTTTCATTTATTAAATTTTCAACATTATGAGTTTATTATATAAAGTCATCAGCAGGTTGAATCCTCAAAACAGGGCAGCCGCTCCCAAGTATTATGCCGAAGCCGTCAAACGGGGAAGTATTTCGTTTGAAGAGTTTCTGGATGCTGTGTGTAAAGACACTACTCTGAACCGTGACGAGGTCAGAATGGCGTTGAACAAAGCGTTCAGAACAATTCTGGATTTTGCAAAACTGGGGTTAACTGTGCACTTGGATTCTCTGGGACATATCAGAGTAACAATGCGTAGCAAGGGGATGGACACGCCGGAAGAAGTTACGGCGACAGCTGTCCTCGACATTGTCCCTCACTTCGTTTTTAGCGAAGCGTTCAGGACTGAATTGAAAAACGTCCGCCTCGAAAAACAGGGATGAGAAGCGTAGATTGTAGATTGTAGATTGTTGATTGTTGATTGACGATTGACGATTGTAGATTGTTGATTTACGATTGTAGATTGCTACTACGTACTTCAACAGTTGCGAGGTACGTACTTCAAGGGTCGAAAAGTACGTACTTCAAAGGTTGGAAAGTACGTACTTCGGAGGCGTCGAAGTACGTACTTCGGAGTGGTGAGTGATGAGCGTCTTCGGGCGCAAGCAAATAATCACAAAAGACACAAAACAACAGAATGTCTGAACTGTGATTGCTAATTATCAATTATATAAGACAGAATCGCTGCTGTTCTCCAAAAAAATGCGAAGTGAAACTGCAAAAACACTCAAATCATATTGCAGAGAGAGCAGAAACTCTTAAAACGGGCAAGACCTGCGAAGCCGTATCAGAACAGGAAATTTTTATTTTGGTCTGCAGTAAGGATGCGGACGTTAAACTGATTATAAAATGAAATATTTTAAATTTTATTCTTGGGCTATACTGTTAGCTCTTTGTGCAGGTCTCTTCTCATCGTGTTCAAAAGATGATGATAAAGTGGATGAAGATTCTATTGTTGGAATCTGGTATCTTTTCAATTTAACTGCTGATATTCAAAATCCAACTAATCCGGAATTAGAAGAAGAGGAAAAAGCAATGACGCTTTTGACTGCTGCTTTTCTGCATGGTTCTGTTCTTGAAATCAAACCTGACAAAACATTTGTTTGGACGGTGGCAGGAATGGGCAATATGCTATCAGGGTCGTACAAAAGCAACGGCGACCATTTTTCTATAACGGAAGCTATAGACTCAGAATCCTATGATTTTTTGGCGGCAGGCGCTCTTATTTCTCTATCTTTAAAAGATGGAGTGCTGACTATGACCGAAAACGATATTGACGCAGAATATGGCGATGATGGTAATGGCAATAAAATAACGACTACATTGCGAGAAATGGGATTTACAAAGTATGAATTTAAGTATCTGTTCAAGAAGTAACGGATTCTTAAATTAATTGAAAAGTAATTAAATATTTATTTTAAAAATTCAATAGTAATGAAAAAATTTAATGTAATTAGAAGAGCGGCGATAACGATAATCGCTGCATTAACGATGAGCGTGGCAGCTAACGCTCAGGAACAAGGCGATTTTGCCGTGGGCGCTAACCTGTCTGTGGGTATGGGCGACGACATTACGAATTTCGGTCTGGGTCCAAAGATACAGTACAACATTCTCAAGCCGTTAAGGGCGGAAGGATCGTTTACCTATTTTTTGCCGAAAGATGAACTGAGCATGTGGGACGCGAGCCTTAACCTTCATTATCTCATTCCCGTAAAGGAAAATTTGGCAGTGTATCCGATTGTAGGAGTTGGGCTGCTGGGTATGAAAGAGAAATGGGAAGATGAAGAATTGTATGATGAAGGATTGGATGATGAAGGATCCGGATCCGAATCCTATTCCGAAGCCGGATGCAACCTCGGCGGCGGTATCGATCTCAAACTCACCGACAAGCTTATCTTCACCGGCGAAGTGAAATACAGAATCGGCAATGGGTGGAACAGGCTGATACTGTCGGCAGGCGTAACATACAGATTTTAACTCGCAATTATTACTTATCTTTCTTAAAAACTCTTTCCGGCAAATAAAGTCCGGAAAGAGTTTTTTTTGAATCAAAATACTTCGTGCATTCGTGGCAAAATAATTAGTGCATTCGTGGCAAAAACTTACTTTGTCCAGCTTTCGACAACGATTTCGATTTGTTCTTTTGGTAGCGACGAAGTGAAATCCAGTTTTATTTCTTTCGAATCGCCCGGCATCAGTGTCACGTAATTATCAGAGTAATGCACCGGAAGGATACGTTTACCCGACTTTTTGTCGAACACTTTGATGCGGTTGAAGAAGGAAATATTTTTTTCACTGCGGATATTGACCGTTCCCGTATAATTGACGCCTGTTTGCTGTAGAGACGTTGTTATTGCGGGCGTTGCTTTCGGCAGACGCGTCAGTCCGGAGTAATCGTTTGGTTTTGTTGTGAGCCAGTAGATGTTGTCCGTCACGAAACTGCCGTTTTCGAGCAATGTGAGTTTCAGGAAATAGACGCCGTCAATATCATCGGGTTTTGGAATCTCGAACAAACGCAGGATAGTATTTGCTTCCGTTGCCGCCGGTTCCTCCTTTGTGAAGACAATCGAGCCGTCGGACTTGTAGAGTTGCGCTTTGACCGTGACATTGTGATTCGTCAGGGAGATGTTCACGAGTTCAACCTTTTTCGTTACGATATTGTATTGAGGATGCAACGTTTCGCAACCCTTTTTTACGCCGTAGAACGAAGCGTTGACGTCGAGAAACCAGTCGTACATCTGTCCTCGCAGAGAAGTCCACGGGTTTTGCGTTTTCCAGATTAAGATTCCTGTGTACCATTCCCAGAGATGCGAGGTCCAGCCTTCCATAAAACTGCGATACTGGTCGTAATTCACCGCTTGAGCGTATTTGCAGTAATCTTCAATCGTTTTGACTTCGCCATAACGTTCGAGATGATTTCCATAGCCGAGGTCGCGGTGATATTGCCATACGCCATCCACACGTCTGCCGCGGGGCAGGCGTGACAATTCCTCTTCGGTCATTATCTCACGCATACTTTCCACTTCGGGCGAACCTATCGAGCCGGCTTCGGGATTGAACGGGAATGAACGATAAGTAAAAAACCATTCCGGTTCCTGAATTGAGTACGGACCGTCGCCCCTTTGTCCCACAAAAACCGAATCGGTTGAATAACTTGCGAAAAGTCGTTCGGGGTCTAATCGCGGAAAGACATCTGTCTTCAATTTTTCGTCGATATCCTTAGCAAGTGGCCACTCGTTCGCCCCGCACCACAGACACAGACTCGGATGATTACGAATCATCTTCACCTGATCTTCGACCGATTCGATGAAAAGGTCGTGATTGTCGGGATATTCCCAACGACGTGAGCGTGAATCGAGTTTAAACGGGTCTTCCCATGCTCCGTTACAGTCGCCACTTCCCCACAAGTCCTGAAAAACCAGCATCCCGTATTCGTCGCAAGCCTCGTAAAATTCGGGACGTTCGAGCAATGCGCCACCCCAGACGCGAATCATCCGCAGATTCATCTCCGCATGATAACGGATTTCGGTACGGTAACGTTCGGGCGACAAACGCAGTAACCAGTCGGATGCAATATAGTTGCCGCCGGGCATGTAAACAGGTTGCCCGTTGACGTAAAACTTGCGCCCGCCGGAGGGTTGCGACAGTTCCGAGCTGATTTCACGAATGCCGTATCGCAGACTGTGACTGTCGCTCAGCTTGCCGTCGATTTCGAAATAGATACGCATGTCGTACAGTTCGGGTTTGCCGACGCCGTTGGGCCACCATAGACGCGGCTGTTTTACAACCAAATCTTTAAACGCGACCTGTCGTTTCTCACGTGGCGACAGGGTGAAGGATTGCGTGAGTTTGACGCCGTTAGTTTCGCAAATCAACGTTCCGGTCTGCGGCGACGTCGAAATGTTTTCTACTTCCGTTGATATTTTCACCAAAGCGTCTTTTTGAGTTCCCGACGGTGTCCGGACGCCCGGAACTTTTGTAACAACGTAAGGATGCTGCACGCGGACATTTCCGGTGGTTGTAATTGACACTTCGTCCCAAATGCCTGTGTTACGGTCGCGTACCGGCTGAATCCAGTCCCATCCGGGAGTGAATTGCATGGTCACGTTACGGGCAATCTGCGCGTCGCCGCCCTGTCCGCCGTTGGCATTTCCGGGATAATCGGGCGGATAGACAATGACCGCAAGCAGATTTGTCTCGCCGGCTTTCAGATAAGGCGTTATGTTAAAACTCTTGCGCAGGAACATGCCTTCGTGCGTGTTATTATTGAGTCGTTTACCGTTGAGGAAAATATCAGCTTTATAATTTATCCCCCTGAAATTAAGCCAAAACTGTCGCCCGTCCTGCCGTTGCTCCACCTCAAACGGACGCATAAACCAAAAGGTATAAAACTCATTTCCCGTCTCATAAATATCGGGAATGAGATTGTTGTTCATGCTAAATTCGGGGGCGGGGAAATAATCGTTTTCCAGCAAAGTGGTTAACACAGTGCCGGGAACACGCGCTTTTATCCATCCCGCCGCATTAAACGGGACGGATGTAAGCACATTACCGTCGATTTTGATTTCGTTAGCTCTGCGAGCATACCAGCCGCTGTTGAGCAAAGTTTTTTCGCCCGTAACGGGCAATTGCAACGATTGCGAATTGACCGGAGCAATGTACGCAATCAAGACAATACTTACAATAAATAATACTTTTTTCATTTTTTTATTTTATATTCCACAAATAGTTCAACAGCTTGATATTCCGCCATTCCGAGTTTGTCGAAAATCATGGCGGTGGCATGATTACGTTCTTCGGCACGCATCCAAAATTCTCTTGTATCGGTGCCGGGGAACAGCGGACGGTCTTTTTGCGACTGATGTTTGAAGATAGCCATACGTTTAATATACGTTTCTTCGGGGCTTAGCGGCACAGCCATTTCCTGTTCGGAGACGTCCCACTCCTGCCATGCGCCACGATAGAGCCATATCCGGCAATCGTTCATCCAGTCTTCGTTTTGCAGACGTTTGACCGCCTCGATTATCGCCTGAAAACATACTCGGTGAGTACCGTGCGGGTCGGTCAGGTCGCCTGCGGCGTATATCTGGTGAGGTTTGATTTTTTGTAACAAATCCATGATTATCTTGATATCATCTTCGCCGATGGGCTTTTTCTTGACCGTTCCCGTTTCGTAGAACGGCAGGTCGAGGAAATGGATATTTTCTTCCGGAGCGCCGGCGTACAAAGCTCCGGCACGGGCTTCGGTACGACGGATAGCCGCTTTAATCATTTTCACGTCATTGGAATCGGTCTCTCCCGGTTTTTTACTTCGTACCGATTCTTTTGCGACGTGATATGCGCGGTCGGTAACCTCTGGAGCAAGATTGTAGATTGAGCCGATTTCACGGACAAAATCAAGAAACCGCACCGCCTCGTCGTCGAATACGGCGATGTTGCCCGACGTCTGATATGCAACGTGGACTTCGTGACCTTGAGTGCATAAACGGATGAATGTTCCGCCCATCGAAATCACGTCGTCGTCGGGATGCGGGCTGAAAATGACCACTCGTTTCGGGAAAGGATACGCGCGTTCGGGACGGGTACTGTCGTCGGCGTTGGGTTTTCCTCCGGGCCATCCGGTGATAGTGTGTTGCAGGTCGTTAAACACCCGGATATTTATCTGGCTTGCCGTTCCACACTCCGAAATAAGGTCGCCGAGACCGTTATCGTTGTAATCGCGGTCGGTGATTTTTAGGATGGGCTTGTCGAGCTTCCTGCACAGCCAAAACACTGCCCGGCGTATCAGTTTACTGTTCCAGACGACGTTTCCTGTCAGCCATGGCGTCTTGATACGCGTCAGTTCCGAAGCCGAAGCGTCGTCGAGAATGAACGATACCGCCGGATGTTCCTGTAAATACGACGCCGGCGCCATCTCCGTGACTTGCTCTTCGACAACCTTTTTAATTATCTTCGCCTTGCCTTCGCCCCATGCCATCAAGATGATTTCACGGGCGTTCAAGATTGTTCCCAATCCCATTGTCAGACAGTATCTCGGCACGTTTTCTTCGCCGTAGAAGTTACTTGCCGCGCCCATGCGGGTAGCATAGTCGAGGGTAATCAGCCGGGTTTCGGAATATTTGTCGGAGCCGGGTTCGTTAGCTCCGATTTGTCCCCGTCCGTCGAGGCTCAGCAGTTGCAAATCAATGCCGCCGACTTCCTTAATCTTATCTTCATACAGTTTACAGAACGCTGCAATCTTATCTTTCGGAACATCTCCCCTCAACAGGTTGATATTTTCTTCCGGAATGTCCACGTTAGCAAACAAATATTCGTGCAGATACAGATAATGACTCTGTATTTCGCCGGGCGACAAAGGGTAATATTCGTCGATGTTAAACACAATGACGTTCTTGAAACTTAATCCTTTTTGCTTGTGTATCCTCACAAGTTCCTCGTAAACGCTTACGGCGGTCGAACCGGCGATCAATCCCAACACACACGGCTTTCCTTCCGACTGTTTCTTTAGTATAGTCTCCGCTATCTTCTTCGCTACTATCTTCGAAGCGCTCTCTGAATCGGTAAACACATCTACCGATACTTTCTCAAATCTTTTCGATATATCCTGAGTTCTCATTTTATATTTATCTAATTTCATAATAACAATATTTTAGCGGATTTAGTTTTAAAAATCCGAATACAAAGGTATGATTTTTTTTATTTCTTCTGAAATCTGTTGAACGCTCTCGCCGGCATTTGTCCTTTAAACACCCAATGACGCTGTAACATATAATTATAGAATATCGAAACAATCAAATCGGTTATAAGACGGCTTATTTTGTAATCGATATGTACATAAGATGTTAGCAAGTATGTTCCGAGTATTTTCAATCCGATGCTACTCGTCACGACAAACAGGAATCGCCATAACTGTTGTGTGAGAGAAAATTTGTAAGAACTCTTGTGTGAATAAAAAGTCCAGTATTTATTGACGGAAAAGTTCATGATTGCTCCTATGGTACAGGCAATGGCAATCGAAACCGTATAATGGGTTTTAGTAAATTCCGTTAACAGAATCATAATGACATAATCGCACATTCCGCAGGTAAAAGCGGAAAATTGGGCTCTGGCAAAAGTTACCAGCCTTTGGAAAAGGACGTCACGCCGATTTCTTGTTATTCTTCTCTTCTTTATCTCTATTGTCCGCAATTTTAAGTAGTTTTAACGAATCAATAATATTTATAATGAATAAAATAACACAGGCAAGGATACCTGAATAGATGATAGAACCTTTCCAGATGACTTCGAACGCCAGAAACAGCGAAATGATAACCCGCACTTCGGTCGGACCAAAAATGCCGGAATCAATTGTGTATTTATCAATGATTTTGTACCTCAACAACGCTGTAATCATTGCCCAGCCGTACAGTACGACGAATCCGAAGCCCAACAGTTCCCATCTTCCCCATTTATCAACATAGACTATATAGCCTAAGCCTATCAGGATATTAGTCAGCCAATCGACAGTAAAGTCGAGTGAAAAACCATACCACTTTCGGGGTTTGTTGCGATAGTAAGCCAATCGACCGTCGAGAGAATCGCCGAACCAATTGAGGGCGAATCCCAGTACGCCAAACAACAGCATACTTCGGTGGAAATACGAGGCTAAGATGAAACTTGCCGCCGTCACAAAACTGCCCGCTAATCCAATGGCTGTCAACATATCCGAGTTTATCCACGAAGGAATATGCTGTACGAGGAAAGCGAGCAAATTTTGTTCATGTTTTTTCAAAATATTTGTCCTATCCCTATCCTTGGTGATTTTGGACAATGCATTTTCGGTATTATTCATGCTCTTTTTTTTATTTTTTATTGGTACAAAAATAATACAAAAATATTTATCTGAGCATTTTTTTACAAAAATATTTCTATTCGGTTACGGACGTCCATCCTTGTGCCTTAATTTTTAGCTCGTTACCTTCCGGAGTGATGAGGTATGCGCCCTGCGATGCATCGGTGATATATCCGATGATTTCGAAGCCCGAAAGGCTTTTTATTGCCTCATATTCGGTTACGGGCAGGGTAAACAGGAGTTCAAAATCGTCGCCGCCATTCAATGCCGCCGTGACAGCATCGAAATTCATCTCTTCGCACACTTCGAATGTTTCGGAAGCGATGGGAATCTTCTCTATATAAAGCCTTACGCCGGTTTCCGACTGTTTACAGATGTGAAGTATGTCCGAGGCAAGTCCATCGACGATATTAGTCATCGAAGAGGGTTTGATTCCGTTGTCTTCGAATGTTTTGAGCATGTCGAGCCGGGCTTGCGGACGAAGCTGTTTTTGGAGGATATAGTCGTAGCCTTCTAACTTGGGTTGTGTGTGGTTGCTTTCGAAAATCCGGCGTTCGCGCTCCAAAACCTGTAAACCCATATATGCCGCGCCCAAACTTCCCGAAATGCAAACCAAATCGTTCACTTTGGCTCCGCTTTTGTAGCAGAGACTGTCTGCGGACGCCTCGCCGACAGCGGTTACGCTTATCGTCATGCCGGTCAACGATGCGGTGAGATTATTTTCGACTAAATCGATGCCATATTCCGAACAGGCGGCGCGTATCCCTTCATAGAGCGCTTCGACGTCAAGCACGTCGAAACGCATTGATACTCCCACCGCCACAAGTATTTGTTGAGGGAGAGCGTTCATTGCGACAATCTTTGATACAGCATGAGCAACCGCTTTATATCCCAAATGTTTTACCGGCGTATAAACAAGATTGAAATGTATGCCTTCAAGCAAAATCACGGAACAGATTTGTTTTTGTTTGTCCGAGGTTGCAATGACGGCTGCATCGTCGAATGCTTTCACTGTTGATTGTTGCCGAGCTTCGAATCCGGTATTCAATCGGTCGAGCAAAGCAAATTTTCCAATTTCAGAAATATTCATTGTATTTTTTATTTTTTTTCATCAAACAATTCTTTCGCATGTTCTACGGCGGCGTCGGTGATTTTGCTGCCGCTGAGCATCTTGGCGATTTCCAAAATGCGTTCGTCGTTATTCAATTTCCGTACTTTGGTGAATGTCGCAGTTGCAGTATCTTCTTTGTACACAAGATAGTGAGCGTTACCTTTTGCTGCGATTTGCGGAAGATGCGTTATGTTGATAACCTGCGCTTTTTCCGACAATTCGTTAATGATATTTCCCATTTTATCAGCCACTTCGCCCGATACGCCGGTGTCTATTTCGTCGAAAATAATCGTCGGCAAATTAGTTCCCTTGACTAATAACGATTTGAGCGCAAGCATCAAACGCGACATTTCGCCGCCCGATGCGACTTTCGATATTTCTCTCGGCGGCATATCCCTGTTTGCCGAAAACAAAAAAGTGATGCTGTCGGCTCCGTCGGACGAAAAATGTTCGGAATAAGTCAGTTCCACCTTAAACACAATGTTGGGCATCCCCAACGATTTAAGCAAAGTCGAAACATGTTTTTCGACTAAAGGAATTGTCTTTTGACGTAAAGCGGAAATTTTCAGAGCGAGGTCTTTTACTTTGTCAAGATTGTCGTTCACAGCCTTTTGCGTTTTGGCAATCATTTCGTCGAAATTTTCTATCTCAGTCAGAGAATTGCCGTAGTTTTTCTGTAACTCAAGCAATTCGCCGATAGTAGCGACACGATGTTTTTGCTGTAAATCGTAGATAGTGTTAAGACGGTTTTCGACAATAGACAAACGTTCCGGATTGATTTCCAGCGAATTATTGATGCGGTTTGTTTCTTCGCTAATGTCCTTTACCTCAACTAAAATATTTTTGAGCCTGATGGAAAGGTCGTTCGACGACAGATGCACTTTCGACAAACGACCAAGAGTATTTTCCGCCTCTTTCAACATATTGATAACGGAAATTTCTTCGTTCGACAACAGCGTCGTCAATTTTTCATATCCCGATTTGATTTCCTCAACGTTCGAAAGTTCCTGAATTTCAATCTCCAAATCATTCTGTTCGTCGGCTTTGAGGTTCGCCTGCTGCAACTGCTCGAACTGGAATTTTATGTAATCGTAATCTGCTTTTGCTTTGGCGCTGCGGGCAAGCAAATCCTCCAATTTTTTCTCTTCCGCCCTGTATGCGCTGAAATATTGCAGATATTCATCTTTCAGTTTACCGAAATCTGTTACGGCGTCAATCACAGAGAGTTGAAACTTACTGCTCGACAAGAGCAGATTTTGATGCTGCGAATGTATATCGAGCAGCCGGTGAGATATATCCTTGATTATCGTTGCATTAACAGGCGTATCGTTGATAAACGCGCGTGATTTTCCGGCGGGATTAATTGTCCGGCAGATAATCAAATCCGGCTCATAATCAATGTCATTCTCCGACAAAAAAGATTCCAGACCGTAGCCTTCGATATGGAAAACGCCTTCGACAATACAGTTTCGTGCAGTGTCTTTCAGCACATTGGAATCGGCGCGACCACCCAAAACAAGAGATAAAGCGCCCAACAAAATCGACTTTCCGGCGCCCGTTTCTCCGGTGATAATGCTCATCCCATCTGAAAAACTGATATTTAACTTATCTATCAGCGCATAATTTTCTACATTTAATTCCTTTAACATAAAACCAATTTAAAATTTACGATTTTAGATTTACGATTTTAGATTGTTGCTTACGCCAGAAGGCAATCTACAATCGATTTACGATTTTTGATTTACGATTTTAGATTGTTGCTTACGCCCGAAGGTAATCATCTTACGATTTACGATTTTTGATTTACGATTTTAGATTGTTGCTTACGCCAGATGGTAATCTTGCGCCCGAAGGCAATCTAAAATCGTAAATCTACAATCAACAATCAATCTACAATCGTAAATCTACAATCAACAATCAATTTGCGCCCGAAGGCAATCTAAAATCGTAAATCTACAATCTACAATCGTAAATCTAAAATCAACAATCAATTTACAATCAACTTCTTGTTCCAAATATTGCAGAGCCAACTCTCACAATTGTAGCGCCTTCCTCGATTGCCGTTTCGAGGTCGGCGCTCATTCCCATCGACAGTTCACTGCTTTCGGACGAAATGATTCCTTCGGCTATTGCCCTGTCTTTCAACTCTCTCAGTCGTATGTATGACAGACGGACAGCCTCTGTGTCGGAATCAAAAAGACCGATGGTCATGAAACCTTTGAGTTTCAATGTATCACAGTTTTTCAATTCTTTCAGAAATGTGAAAACCTCGTCGGGATTTAATCCGAATTTGCTTGTTTCGAAAGATGTATTGACCTGTACCATAACATTCAATGACCGTCCTTCTGTCTGAAAACGCCGGTCGAGCCGATGCATCAATTCGATGCTGTCTAACGATTGAACGCAGTCGATACCGTATTTAACGACATCCTTTACTTTGTTGATTTGAAGATGTCCGATAAAATGGCGTTCGTACTTTAAATCAGACAATTCGGGATTCTTGACTGCAAACTCCTGCATCCTGTTTTCGCCAAGCAAAGTTTCGCCCGCTTCAATTGCGATACGAATCCTGTCGGGACTAACTGTCTTTGTAGCAAGCAGTAAATTCACAGAATCCACATCTCTTCCGGCTCGTTCGCACGCCGAAGCAATGCGATTCCGGATGTTTTTGATATTGCTGACTATATCGTTCATAATTAAGACTTAACCGTTTCAATCACCATTCGTCTGTCGATTTCAATTTCGTCAGCGAATCGTTGTATTCCGCTATGAGAGTTTTCATAATTGTCTCAACCGGTTCGATTTCCCTGATTAACGATGCGATTTGCCCTATCTCAAGTTCTCCTTTAGCTAAATCGCCTTCGAACATGCCGGTTTTTGTACGTCCTCGCCCGATAAATTCCAGCAATTCGTCCGCGCTTGCGCCCTTATCTTCAAGTTCTTTGATTTTGTCGAAAAATTCGTTTTTGATTAAGCGCGTCGGCGACAGTTTTTTCAACGACAAGAGCGTATCGCCTTCGTTGAGAGTTGTACACAACCGCTTAAACTCCACATTTGCAGAACTTTCTTCGGACAAAGCAAAACGAGTTCCCATCTGTACTCCGTCGGCGCCCAAACTCATGGCTGCCAATATTCCTGCGCCCGTTCCTATGCCGCCCGCTGCAATCAACGGCAAAGATATTGCCTTGCGTACCTGCGGGATAAGAGCAAAAACGCTTGTTTCCTCACGTCCGTTGTGTCCACCGGCTTCGAAACCTTCGGCTACGACAGCGTCAACTCCGGCGTCTTCGGCTTTTTTGGCGAACTTCGAACTCGAAACGACATGAACAACTGTGATTCCATTGTCTTTTAACAGTTTAGTCCATGTCTTGGGATTGCCCGCCGAACTGAACACAATTTTTACTTCTTCCTCAAGAATTACTTTAATTATTCCGTCTATCTCCTGATATATCAGAGGGATATTCACACCAAAAGGCAACGTTGTAGCCGCCCGGCATTTCCGGATATGTTCGCGTAAAAGTTCCGGCGTCATCGACCCGGCGCCCAGCAGTCCCAGTCCGCCGTTGTTGCTCACTGCCGACGCCAGCCTCCAGCCGCTGCACCAGACCATTCCCCCCTGAACGACAGGGTATTTTATCTTTAATAAATCTGTAACTTTATTACTCATTGAGTTTTAATTTAATTCAAAAATGCAAGTACCTGATTTTTTTCGACTTTCGTTCCCTGCGCCGTTTCTGTCTGGACGATTTTGCCGTCGGACAAGGCTCTGACAGGTTCCAAACCGTAATATGCTTCGATATAGCAAATTATGTCGCCTTTCTTAAATTCGGAACCAACTGTGGGAGCGGTAGATTTGTCTTCGACGTCATACTGCCAAATAACTGTCCCCTTGCATGTTGCCTGCACCGGCTGCGCTTTGGGATACAGTTCCCGTACCTTGTCGATGTCAAAATTCGGTACTTCGACAACCGGACGCGAAACTAACTTTGGCGCGCCGGCTTTTTCCTTTGCTGCTTCCAATTCCTGCAAAAATCGCTGTTTTGCAATGCCCGACTTGTAATCTCTGTATTGCCGGTCGTGCATGGCGAGTTCGAACAGTTCTTCGTTGTCGGCTCCGAAATCCCAATTGTTGTCTCTCATTTCCTTTTTGTATTGCTCTAATGCGTCAGGATAAGCATCTTGCGGGTTGCCGGTGTAAAATTCCAGCCCTTTTTCTTCGACAATCTTGACTATTTCGGGAGCAAGCGTGCCGGGAAGTTTACCCATTTTTCCGGCTAACATGTTCAGACTGTCTTTGTCGATGTTCGAAAAACGGGCTTCGCCTTTTGCCATCGAAAAAATATTCATCAAGGCTATGTTCTTGACATACTGACTGAACGGCGTTACTAAAGGAGGATATCCGAGTTTGGGCCACACATATTCGACTTCCTGAAACAGCTGTACAACAAGATTATTCAACGAAACTTCGGGCTTATTGTTCTGACGCAGAGCCATATTGATAGCGTTATGCATTCCTCGCAGGTCGGACATCATAGAACCCATCATTCCCCCTGGCAATCCGCATCCGACTAAGAGCGAAGTCATTATCTTGTTGGAAGGGTCGATGAAATATCCCAGAAAATCGTCCATAAACGACTGCGTGAGACGATTGGCTTCCATATACGCTTCCATATTGATGTCAGGTACCGAAAAGCCTGCGTCCCTGAGCATTGCCTGTATCGTAATGACGTCAGGATGAATCATTCCCCACGAAAGCGGCTCCATTGCCACGTCGATATAATCTGCGCCGGCCTTTGCTACTTCGAGCATCGAGGCAACGGAAAATCCCGGTCCGCTATGTCCGTGATATTGAATAACGACGTTTGGATACCGGTCTTTTATTCCTTTCACAATCTGCCCGTTACTGTATGGACGTCCGATTCCCGCCATATCTTTCAAACAGATTTCTTCTGCTCCGGCTTCAATCAGTGTCGTCGCTATATCTACATAGTAATCAACGGTATGAACCGGTGAATATGTGATACACAGGGCTGCCTGCGGAATCATTCCGCCTTCTTTTGCATATCCGATTGAGGGGATAATATTCCTCACATCGTTCAATCCGCAGAAAATCCTCGTAATATCTACTCCCTGAGCCTTTTTCACCTTGTACATCAATTTCCTGACGTCGGCAGGCACCGGATACATTCTGATACCGTTTAATCCTCTGTCGAGCATGTGTGTCTGAATACCAGCCTTATTGAATGGTTTTGTGAATGTTCTCACAGATTTGTTCGGATTTTCACCATAAAGCAAATTCACCTGCTCCGACGCCCCGCCATTCGTTTCAACTCTCGCAAAACAACCCATTTCTACAATCACAGGAGCAATTTGCTCCAACTGATCCACGCGAGGCACATATTTTCCAGAAGATTGCCACATGTCTCTATACAAAAGACTAAACTTTATTTCTCGTCCCATATACCTAATAATTTAATTTAAAAAAATACTGTCTATCAATAACATACTTGCCTTAGATTTCAACTTTTTTCATACAAAAATGCTGTCTAAAACGGTGGCAAAGTTAATTATTTTATTGCAAAATGACAAAAAAAAGTTGCAGAATCAAAAATTATGCGTACTTTTGCGCCCCGAAAGGAGGTGTTATTTGTAACGTATGATTATAGTACCTATTAAAGAAGGTGAAAACATAGAAAGAGCGCTGAAAAAGTTTAAACGTAAATTCGAAAAAACGGGAATCTTGCGGGAACTCCGGTCACGTAAGAATTTTACGAAAAAATCAGTAACGCGCAGAGACGAAATAAAAACTGCGATTTATCGCCAAAAATTGAAAGCGGAAGACTTTTAAATAGTGTTTTATCATAGAGAAAAGAGCGCGATACATGACGTCGTGCTCTTTTTGTGTTTATTGCCACTAATGCACTAATTTGGAATCGGACCAATAAATGCTTCCTATAAATTGTTAAATTTTGCAGTTTTAACATTTATAGATAATTTTGTGCGTTAAAAAATATGTAATTATTATGGATATGAAAATTATAAGAATTTTTACGACAGGGATATTATCCTTGTTTACAGTTGTTTCCTACGGTCAGAGTTTCAATTGCAAAGACATGGCTCTGAAAGGAAACGTGAAAAATATCAGCGAAACACAGTACAAACTGAACGAAATTAACCCTGGTTTGAACGAGGTGTTGCTGACAAAATTTTCGTTCAACAGGAACTGTCAAAAGACAGAAGAACTCACTACCGACGTCGGCGGCGAAATCAAAAACAAACATGCCGTAACTTACGACAAATCGGGCAATATCACTTCCGAAAACAAGGAAACCCCGACAGTTAAGGGTTATTTCACAACCAAATACCGTTACGACGCCAATAAACGACTGTCGAAGAAGGAGGTTAGCTCAAACGGACGGCTTTTTGCTACGCATATCTATTATTATGATGCTAACGGAAACGTCAACAGGAAGGAAATCAAGAAAAAAGCAGGAACCGATATTTACGACGAAGAGTTTGAGTATAAATATGATGGAAAAAACAGGCTTGTCGAAGAAATACATCGCGACGGCACGAAATTTAACCGTATAGAATACAAATACAACGACAAAGACCAGCTCATTCGTCGTGCGGAACATAACGAACGCGGCGGCATAACTTTCGAAACCGATTACGCTTACGACGAACTTGATAATCTCAGTTCCGAAACTTCGGCGTACAGAGGAAACAGCACGTTTAACTATTCATACGTCTATGAATATGATGATCAGGGTAATTGGATTAATAAACGTTCGCTTTCCGACAATAAAACGTTTTCGTTGCAAATTAGAGTGATTACTTATTATAAATAATGTGCCGGTTTTTTGACGAAAATGCTTGACAGATTGCACGAACTCGAAGAAAAAGGATTGTTGAGAAGCTTGAAACTGCTTCGACAGGACGGCGTTTATATCGAATATCAGGGAAAAAGGTATCTTAACCTGTCGTCGAATGATTATCTGGGAATTTCGGGAATCAAGGATTTTCAGAGGGAATTTTTCGAAAAACTCGACCTTAACTGTTTTGTTATGGGCGCTTTATCTTCGCGTTTGCTTACGGGAAACGATGCCGCCGTCGAAAATCTCGAAAACTATCTTTCGAAACTGTACGGCAAAGAATGTCTTGTGTATAATTCGGGGTATCACGCAAATGTGGGAATCTTGCCGACGCTTGCCGAAAAAAGCGACCTTATTGTCGCCGACCGGCTTGTCCATGCCAGCATAATCGACGGAATCAAGTTGTGCGCCTGCGAAATGCGACGCTATAAACACAATGATTACAACGATTTGGAACGAATCCTCGAACAGTCGGCAGGTAAATACAAATCCGTTTACATCGTTACCGAAAGCGTTTTCAGCATGGACGGCGACGTCGCAAATCTTGACCGCATTGTCGAACTCAAAGATAAATACTGTGCAAAACTGTATGTCGATGAGGCGCATGCGTTCGGAGTTGCAGGCGAACAGGGTTTAGG
Organism: Prevotellaceae bacterium; assembly: GCA_031270335.1. Taxonomy (GTDB): domain Bacteria; phylum Bacteroidota; class Bacteroidia; order Bacteroidales; family UBA932; genus JAIRLF01. The sequence continues at coordinate 16,768 of JAISXV010000074.1, forward strand.
TTGCGCGCACCACCGGCAACTCGTTCACAGGATTGAATATATTGTCTGCACTTTGGGAAAGGCAGCCGCTTCGGAAGGAGCGTTTGTCGTCTGCGATTCCGTCGCAAAACAGTGGCTGATAAACAAATCGAGAACGTTGATATTCACAACTGCAACTCCGCCCGTAAATATCTTGTGGACGCATTTTGTAATCGAAAAGATAGTGAAAATGAAGAGTGAACGGGAACATCTGCGTCAAATAACAAAACGTTTGCGCGACAAACTTGCCGGATACAACATTCTCGGCGACACGCATATAATTCCCATCGTTACAGGCGAAAACGACAAATGTATCCGCCTGGCGGAGAGAATGCAGTCGAAAGGAATCTGGGTGACGCCAATACGTTATCCTTCGGTTCCCGCAGGACAGGCAAGAATCCGTCTTTCGCTCACCGCAGCAATGTCGAACGAACAGATAGACAGTGTTTATGAAAGTATTTTGGCATAAAAAGGAAGGAAACAGGCAGTTGGCGCTTCTGTTTAACGGCTGGGGATTCGACGAAAAAATATTTCAGGACGTCGATATTCCCTGTCACGATATTGTTTCGGTTTATGACTACACGGATATAAAGCCTGAACAGTTTGCTTTCACAAAGTTATATCCCGAAGTGAAAATCGCAGCATGGTCGTATGGAGTGTTTGTCGCCGATTTTTATTCGGAATCAATCTTTAACGTGACTAAAGCGATAGCAATCAACGGCTCGACGTCTCCCATTGACGACATCAAGGGTATTCCGGTCAAAATATTTCTTGCGACAATGCAGTCGTTCAACGCCGCAAATCGTGAAAAGTTCTATTTGCGCATAGCCGGAGGATTGTCGGCATACAAACAAATCATCGATAAATTACCTGAAAGAGAGGTCGAAAACCAACTCGCCGAACTGAATTCTTTGTACAGCCTTTCGTTACAAAACCGCAAGAACTGTACGAAATGGGACGTCGCAATTATTTCGGCACGCGACAAAATTTTCCCTCTTGCGAACATGAAAAACGTATGGGACAACAAGGCTGTGGTCGTGGAAGGAGAACATTATCCGGATTTTACCTCATTGTTGATTCGGATTAGCTAAATCTGATTATTTCGGCGATGTTTTCCATCAGCCATTTGGGGGTGGATGTAGCGCCGCAGACGCCGACGGTTTGGCAATTGACAAACCATTCGGGATTGATGTCGCCGGACTGTTCGACAAAATACGAGTTGGGATTTGCATTCTTGCAACTTTGGTACAACACTTTTCCGTTGGAACTCTGTTTTCCGCTTACGAAGATGATGACGTCATGTTTTCGGGCAAAATCTTCGAGATGAGGTTTTCGTCCCGACACTTGCCGGCAGATAGTGTTATATGCCTTAAACATAGCCGTGTCGCCGCCCGACTGTTCGATTTTTTCGGCAATAATTCTGCACAGTTCCTCGAACCCTTCGATACTTTTCGTCGTCTGCGAAAACAGGAAAACAGGACGCGAACAGTCAATCTGGTTGATTTCGTCAATATTCTCAATAACAATAGCGTTACCCTCCGTTTGTCCTACCAGACCGTTCACTTCGGCATGTCGTTTTTTCCCGAAAATGACGATGATGCCGTTACACTGTTTTGCCTCTTCATAAGCGCGTTTGATGCGTTCCTGCAATTTAAGCACAACCGGACAGGTACAGTCAATGACCTCAATACCTGCATTTTTCGCCGTTTCGTAAGTTTCGGGAGGCTCGCCGTGCGCCCTGATGAGTATTTTTTTAGGTTCTACTGTACTGATATTTTCATGGGAAATAGTGTTCAAACCTTTATTTTTCAATCTGTTTACCTCGACGTTGTTGTGAACAATCTCGCCCAGCGAAAACAGTACGCCGTTTTTCTCAAGTTCTTTTTCGGCGGTTTCGATGGCACGTATCACACCGTAGCAAAATCCTGAAAGACTGTCGATTTCTACTTTAATTTTATTCAAATTCCTTAACTTTTTCGTATAACCATTCCAACTGTTCTTCGGGCGTCATATTGCTGTTATCCAGAACGACGGCGTCGTCAGCCTGTCTCAACGGGCTGATTTCACGGTGAGTATCTTTGAAATCCCGTCCTTCGATATTTTTCCGCACTTCGTCGATGCTTACAGTTTCGCCTTTGGCTTTCAGTTCCGAAAATCTCCGTAACGTCCTGATTTCGGGCGATGCAGTCATGAACACCTTCAATTCGGCGTCGGGAAATACTACCGTGCCGATATCCCGTCCGTCCATTACGATTCCCTTAGCCTGACCCATAAGTTGCTGTTGCCTGACTAACAATTCCCTGACTTCCGGCACAGCGCTCACAGCGCTCACATGATTCGCTATCTCTATCGAACGGATTTCTTTCTCTACGTTCACATTATTCAAATAAGTTTCAGCCGTTTCCGCATCGCCGGACTTGCGAAATTCAATCTTGATATCCTGCAATAAAGATTTCAATCTCTCCGAAACTTTTCCCGACGAATCGATCAATCCGTTTTGTACGCAAAACAGAGTGACAGCCCTGTACATCGCTCCCGTATCGACGTAGATGTAATTCAATCTCCGTGCAATAGCCTTTGCGACAGTGCTTTTTCCTGTGGACGAATATCCGTCGATAGCAATTATTATCTTCTTATTCATTGGATTTGTCATCCTGATTTTTCTCCAAAGCGGCTATTTTTTTCATCAACATATTAACATTACTCCACAATTCCGGTAAATTGCGGTACACAGCGAACGAACGTTTATATTTCGAGGCTTCCATAGCCGGAAAACCCAACATCTGCTTATCGTTAGGGATGTTATTCGAAATTCCGCTTTTTGATGCTATCGTAACCCTGTCGCCTACGGTCAAATGTCCGATAACGCCTGCCTGTCCTGCCAAAACGCAACTTTCGCCGACCTTCGCAGAGCCTGCAATTCCCGATTGCGCCGCAATGACAGTGTTTTTCCCGATTTCGACGTTGTGAGCAATCTGAATCAGGTTGTCTAACTTGACGCCCGAATGGATTATCGTCGAACCCATAGTCGAACGGTCAATGGTCGTACACGCGCCGACTTCGATATTATCCTCAATGACAACGTTTCCGATTTGCGGAATCTTTTTGTATTCGCCGTTTGCCTGAGGCGCAAAACCAAAACCGTCGGAGCCGATGACGCTGCCCGAATGGATGATGCAATTTGCCCCTATAACGCATCCGTGATAGATTTTAGCGCCGGAATAAACGATTGTGTTATCGCCGATTACGACATTATCGCCGACATAGACATGAGGATAAATCTTGACGTTATTGCCGAGTTTCGCACCTTTGGCGATGTAGGCAAAAGCGCCGATATAACAGTTTTTTCCACGTTTCGAACGCCACGAAACGTTTGAGGGAAATTCCCTGCCTTTCTTGTTTGCTGTTTTTGCCGATTCGAACAGTCCGAGAACTGAGGCGATTCCTTCGTAAGCGTTATCCACGCGGATAATCGTCGGCGTGATTTTTTCTTTAAGTTCGTAATCCTTATTAAGCAGGATAACAGACGCTTTTGTGGTATATACGTATTTCTCGTATTTGGGATTGGCGAAAAAACACAATGTTCCGGGTT
>JAISXV010000094.1 GCA_031270335.1 Prevotellaceae bacterium
AGTCTGTCTTCTAAAGATGACACGATTTTCGTTCTTAAAATAGACAATAACGACGCCACAAACAAAATCGAGTATAAACTGCGCAGAGCGATAGACTTTTACGATTGTATATACGAAAACAAAGACGCATTTGATATCTGGGTAAGAAATCATCCGGAATTGAATAAGGACAAGTTATACGAAAAGTACGAAAAGGAATATGCGAAAATAGAAGAATGTAAACGTTTCAGATGCCGATTATTAGTATCTGAAACGACGAGGGATGGCAAACCGTATTATTCGTTTCATCCCGAAAAGTGTATATATGGGAAAGTTAGATATAAAGTTCCCAAAGAAACAGTAAAAATTATAGAAAAAAGATAAATTATTTAAAAAAAACATGCCAGGAATTATTGGAAAAAAGGTCGGAATGACTTCTGTGTTTGGGGATGATGGAAAAAATATCCCGTGCACAGTTATTGAGGCTGGTCCATGTGTAGTCACGCAAGTAAAATCCGTTGAGATAGACGGATATGAAGCAATTCAACTTGCCTATGACGACAAGAAAGAAAAGAACACCAGCAAATCGCTGTTGTGCCACTTTAAGAAAGCCGGCACGACACCGAAGAAGAAAGTAGTCGAATTTCCCAACGATTTCGCTAAGGAATTGACATTGGGAGAATCGGTTACTGTGGACCTGTTTAGCGAAGGCGAATGGGTCGATGTAGTTGGAATCTCGAAAGGTAAGGGATTTCAAGGAGTAGTAAGGCGTCACGGATTTAGCGGCGTGGGCGGTCAAACTCACGGACAGCATAACCGCGGACGAGCGCCGGGTTCGATGGGCGCATCATCGTATCCATCCAGAGTGTTCAGAGGCAAAAAACTTGCCGGACGCATGGGTGGCGAAAGAGTTAAAGTCGTTAATTTGAGAGTGCTAAAAGTGATACCCGAAAATAACCTTTTGTTAGTCAAAGGGTCGATACCGGGAGCGAAAGGCTCGTATTTAATCATTGAGGGATAAATCGTTATGGAGTTAGCATTATATAAAATTGATGGAAGCGAATCGTCGAAAAAAGTGATACTTGACGATTCTGTGTTCGGCATTGAGCCGAACGAACATGTGATGTATCTGGACGTTAAGCAATATTTGGCAAACCGGCGACAAGGCACGCACAAGTCGAAGCAAAGAGCCGAAGTATCGTACAGTACAAAGAAAATGGGACGGCAAAAAGGCGGTGGCGGCGCACGTCACGGCAGCATAAAATCGCCGATCTACGTTGGCGGCGGTCGAGCATTCGGACCCGTTCCCAGAGATTACAGTTTCAAACTGAATAAGAAAGTTAAATCGTTGGCACGTCGCAGCGCACTTTCGGACAAAGCAAAAGGAAACGCAATTATCGTTGTCGAAGATTTTTCGTTTGAAGCGCCAAAGACCAAAAACTTTTTGGAAATAAGCAATAATCTGAAGATCTCGGATAAAAAATTGCTTGTTGTTCTTGGCGAATCAAATAATAACGTATATTTGTCGTCGAGAAATTTGCCGAAGGCGAAGGTCGTAAATGTCTCAGATTTGACTACTTATGACATAATGAATGCGTCAAATTTAGTCCTTTTGGAAGGCTCAATTGACAAAATTCACAGTTTATTTGGTGTTTCTAAACAAGAAAAGCAGTAAAAGAAATGGAAATATTATTTAAGCCGATAGTTACCGAGAAAATGACGCATCAAGGCGAAAAATTGAATCGTTACGGTATAGTAGTTGATCGTAGAGCCGACAAGCCGCAAATCAAAAAAGCGGTCGAAGAGTTCTACAAAGTGAAGGTCGAAGCGGTTAATACGATGAATTACAAGGGTAAATTCAAGAGCCGGTTTACAAAAGCCGGGCTGTTGAAAGGTCGTACCAACCACTTCAAGAAAGCCATTATCACATTAAAAGAAGGTGAACGTATTGATTTTTACAGTAATATCTAAAGATTATGGGAGTAAGAAAATTTAAACCGGTTACACCCGGAACAAGAAACAAAGTGATTGGAACGTTTGATGATATTACTTCTACATCACCGGAAAAAAGTTTGCTTGCGCCACTGAAAAAGACAGGCGGACGCAATAACACAGGCAAAATGACCATGCGCTACATCGGTGGCGGGCATAAACGCAGATATCGTATCATTGATTTCAAGCGCGACAAGGATGGCGTAAACGCAACAGTCAAGACCATCGAGTATGACCCGAACCGCAGCGCACGCATCGCCCTGATCACTTATGCCGACGGCGAAAAACGATACATCGTAGCGCCTAACGGCTTGAAAGTAGGGCAACAAATCGTGTCGGGCGCCGGCATCGCACCCGAAATCGGTAATACATTATTTTTATCCGAAATCCCGCTGGGAACCGTTGTCCACAACATTGAGTTACATCCCGGTCAGGGAGCCGTAATGGCACGCAGCGCAGGCTCTTACGCACAACTGTTGGCACGCGAAGGACGCCACGCCGTACTGAAACTGCCATCGGGCGAAACCCGTATGGTGCTGGTAACCTGCAAAGCAACTGTCGGTTCGGTATCGAATCCCGACCACAGTCTTGAGATTCACGGCAAAGCAGGACGGAAACGCTGGACAGGACGCCGCCCCCGCGTAAGAGGCGTCGCAATGAACCCCGTTGATCACCCAATGGGCGGCGGCGAAGGACGAGCATCAGGCGGACATCCGCGTTCGAGAAAAGGCTTGTTGGCTAAAGGATACAAAACTCGTGATCCGAAAAAAAATTCAAAGAAATTCATTCTTGAAAGAAGGAAAAAGTAATCACTGATAAAAGTTGAAATAATGAGTAGATCACTGAAAAAGGGTCCATATATCGAACCCAAGCTGGAAAAAAAGATAACAGTAATGAACGAAGGCAGCAAAAAAAGCGTCATCAAAACATGGTCACGCGCGTCGATGATATCTCCGGATTTCGTTGGACATACAGTTGCCGTACATAACGGGATTAAATTTATCCCCGTCTATATCACTGAAAACATGGTAGGCCACAAGTTAGGCGAATTTGCGCCCACACGAACCTTCCGCGGACATTCAGGAAACAGGAAATAATAATGTGTAACACCGAAAATATCTGTAATATATAATGGGTGCAAGAAAAAAATTGATGGCAGAGAGGCTGAAAGCAGAAAAAAAGGTTACAGCCATAGCCAAATTGAACGACTGCCCGACGTCTCCGAGGAAGATGCGTTTGGTGGCAGATGTGATTCGCGGGGTCGAAGTGAACCGCGCGCTGGATATTTTAAAATACAGTAAGAAAGCGGCTTCCGGTCGTCTGGAGAAACTTCTCAAGTCGGCAATCAACAATTGGGAAGCCAAGAACGAAGGTCAAAATGTCGATCAGGCAAACCTTTACGTTAAAGAAATATTCGTTAATCAGGGAAGAACACTGAAACGTATGCGTCCGGCTCCGAGAGGTCAGGCAGGACGTATCCGCAAACGTTCAAACCATGTTACCGTAGTAGTTGATTCTAAAATTGATGAACAAACAGAAGAATAAAGTATGGGACAAAAAGTAAATCCGATAGGTAACAGGCTTGGAATTATCCGTGGATGGGATTCCAACTGGTTTGGAGGGCGCGATTTTTCAACTAAAATTGTTGAAGATCACAAAATTCGCGCATATTTGAATACGCGTCTTGCAAAGGCGAATTTATCTAAAATCATCATTGAGCGTACACTGAAGTTGATTACCGTTACTATTCACAGCGCACGCCCCGGTACAATTATCGGACCCGGCGGCACAGTAGTGGACAATCTCAAGGAAGAATTGAAGAAAATCACCAGCAAGGATATTCAAATCAATATCTTTGAAGTGAAACGCCCCGAACTTGACTCGGTGATTGTGGCTAATAATATTGCCCGTCAAGTCGAAGGTCGCGTGTCGTATCGACGCGCCATCAAAATGACAATCGCTTCAACAATGCGTATGGGCGCAGAAGGAATAAAGATTCAGATTTCAGGTCGCTTGGGCGGAGCCGAAATGGCTCGCTCGGAGACATACAAAGAAGGTCGTATTCCTCTGCATACTTTCCGTGCAAATATCGACTACGCTCTGGGCGAAGCGCTTACGAAAGTAGGGCTGCTCGGTATCAAAGTATGGATTTGCAACGGACTGGTTTATGGTAAAAGAGATCTCGAACCCAATGTAGGTGTATCGCCGGCAAACCTGGGATACGGAGAACGTAGCGACCGTGACAGAAATCGCGGAGACCGTGACCGTAATCGTGGAGACCGTAATCGTGGCGACCGTGACCGCAATCGCGGCGGCGGAGACCGTAACTATGGCGACCGTGACCGCAATGGCGGAGACCGTGACCGGAACTATGGCGGCGGAGACCGTGACCGGAACTATGGCGGCGGAGACCGTAACCGTAACAACAGCGGCGGCGGAGACCGTAACCGTAACTATGGCGGCGGCGGTGACCGTAACCGTAATAACAGCGGCGGCGGAGACCGTAACCGTAATAACAGCGGCGGCGGAGACCGTAACCGTAACTATGGCGGCGGCGGAGACCGTAACCGTAATAATAGCGGCGGCGGTAACCGTAACATCGGCGGTGGTAACCGTAGCAACAGTGGCGGTGGAGACCGTAACCGTAATAACAGCGGCGGCGGTGGAGACCGTAACCGTAACATCGGCGGCGGAGATCGTAACCAAAAACGTAATAATTAAAAGAATTAGTAATTTTTCTTAAAAAAAAGAAACAATGTTACAGCCGAAAAAGACAAAGTATAGAAGGCAACAGAAAGGAAAAATGAAAGGACTGGCCCAGAGGGGTCATGAGCCGGCATTCGGATCATTTGCCATTAAAGCAACAGATTATGCATGGATCACAGGAAATCAGATAGAAGCAGCACGTCAGGCGATAGTTCGCTACATGAAGCGTGAAGGTCAAATCTGGATTCGTATATTTCCTGATAAACCGATAACAAAGAAGCCCGCCGAAGTTCGTATGGGTAAAGGTAAGGGAGCTCCCGAAGGATTTGTAGCTCCTGTAACGCCGGGACGTATTCTCTTTGAAGCCGACGGAGTACCATTAGAAGTAGCAAAAGAGGCGCTGAGACTTGGCGCTCAGAAACTTCCAATCGTTACAAAGTTTATTATCCGAAGAGATTATTCCGAATAATTGATTTAAGGAAATGAAAAAAGCAGAAATTAAAGAGCTTAATACGAAGGATTTGAACGACAGAGTTCAAACCGAAAAAGCAGAGTACGTCAAGATGCGACTGGATCATGCCGTTTCTCCTGCCGAAAATACGTCCAACCTGAGACAGGTGCGCAAAGGTATTGCCCGCATGTTGACGGAGTTAAGGCAACGTGAAATTAATGAACAAAAATAATGGTTCTCATGGAAAGGAATTTTAGAAAAGAAAGAATAGGGGTCGTAGTAAGCAACAAGATGAACAAATCAATCGTTGTTGCCGAAAAACGGAAAGTGAAACACCCTATCTACGGCAAGTTTGTAAATAAAACGACCAAGTACATGGCACACGACGAAAAAAACGAGTGTAGCGAAGGTGATACTGTTCGTATTATGGAAACGCGTCCGTTAAGTAAAAACAAGCGCTGGCGATTAGTCGAAATTATAGAAAAAGTTAAATAACGATGATACAGCAAGAATCAAGGCTGCAAGTAGCCGATAACAGCGGAGCGAAAGAAGTACTATGTATCCGCGTACTTGGAGGAACCCGCAAGCATTACGCAAGCGTGGGCGATAAGATAGTGGTGAGTGTCAAAGTGGCTATCCCCGGTTCTGACGTCAAGAAAAAGACTGTATCCAAGGCAGTTATTGTCAGGACAAAGAAGGAAATCCGCCGTGCCGACGGGTCTTATATCCGTTTCGACGACAACGCATGCGTCCTGTTGAACAATCAGGGCGAAATTCGTGGCACACGTATTTTCGGACCTGTCGCACGTGAACTGCGTGACAACTACATGAAGATTGTTTCACTTGCCCCTGAGGTATTATAATTATTTGGAGGAAAAAACATTATGAGTGTAAAGTTACGTATTAAAAAAGGCGATATCGTCACGGTGATTGCCGGCGACGATAACGGGAAGAAAGGAAAAGTATTGGAAGTATTGCCCAGGGAAAATAAGGCTATTGTCGAGGGTGTTAACATTGTTGTTAAACATACCAAACCTAATGCCAAAAACCCCCAGGGTGCAATCCTCAAAAAGGAAGCGCCGGTCAATATCTCTAATCTTCAGCTGATTTGCCCCGAAACGGGCAAACCGACCAGAGTCGGAAGGATGGAAAGCGAAAAACCGGGCAAGGATGGAAAAACCCGTCTGGTGCGCTATTCCAAACAGGCAAAAAAATTAGGTGTAATTAAAGTAATAGATTGATAAACTGATGGCAAAGAAAAAAGGAGGAGAGGCTCCCGCCGTAACGGCAACGCCCAAGGGATATATTCCTGCTCTTAAAAAACAGTACAAGGAAGTGATTGTTCCTGCTTTGATGAAGGAATTTGGATACACAAGCGTGATGCAGGTTCCCAAACTGGCAAAAATAGTTATTAATCAGGGCGTCGGCAGAGCGGCGTCCGGCGATGACAAAAAGAAGATAGTCGAGGTAGTGCAACAGGAGTTGTCGTCAATCGCAGGTCAAAAGGCAGTCATAACGCGTTCGAAAAAGGATATCTCCAACTTCAAACTGCGTAAAGGTATGCCCATAGGCGTGAAAGTGACGCTCCGTGGCGCCCGAATGTACGAATTTTGCGAACGGCTGATAGCTATCGCTCTACCACGTATTCGTGATTTTAAAGGTATTAACGACAAATTCGACGGACGAGGTAATTATACGCTCGGGATAGAAGAACAAATCATCTTCCCCGAAATCGATATCGACAAGGTGTCGAAAATCATGGGAATGGAAATATCTTTTATCTGTTCATCCGATTCGGATAAAGAATCGTATTCATTGCTCCGTCATTTCGGACTACCATTTAAAAACGCTAAAAAGAACGATTAAGTATGGCAAAAGAATCAATGAAAGCACGGGAAGTGAAACGTGCGAAACTTGTTGAAAAGTATGCAGAAAAACGTAAGGCTCTGAAAGATGCCGGCGATTATGAGGCTTTAGCCAAATTGCCGAAAAACTCAAGCCGTGTGCGCCTGCATAACCGATGCTCACTGACAGGCCGCCCTAAAGGCTATATGCGCCTGTTCGGTATCAGCCGGATACAGTTTCGCGAAATGGCTTCCAACGGTCTGATTCCGGGTGTGAAGAAAGCAAGCTGGTAAAAGTGTCGCAGTTGTATTGAGAATACTTTCTCAGTTCTGAACTTTGGAATTTTGTTGTGTGTCCCGTAAGGACGCTAAAGTAATTTTATCATGAAACGACGTGTCTTAATGATTTAAGACGCGTCGCTTTTTTGCTTGCCACGAATGCACGAA
>JAISXV010000127.1 GCA_031270335.1 Prevotellaceae bacterium
AAACAATATTTTTTGCAGTTAAAGGTTTGATTTACAGGAATAAATTTTCAAAAAATTTACTGCATAAAGCGCTAATTGCCTTGCGAACTTTGCGTAAATCTTAGTGTTCTTTGCGTTAAGATTTCCGCAAACTGTTTTCTTCTGAACTACGCAGTAGTTCAACCCTTTCAGGGTTGATAGAGAGGTTAGCGTTGTCCCCGAGCTACGCTACGCTTGCTTGGGGTTATGCAAATTCGACGCCTTCGGCGTCATCTGCTACCCAATATTCAACATAACAGGTTTTTAAAACTTGTTATATTTCAAAGAAAATTGCCTCACAGCGACCGTGAGGCAATTCTCAATTCTCAATTCTCAATTCTTTAATTCTTTAATTCTTTCCCAGATGAAAAAATCCTCCAAGATAAATATCAAGGAGGATTTTCGGGGTATTATCCCATGGAAAACTCTATGTATAAAAACTTTAAATTATCACAATCTTGCTTCAATATTTATGTGTTAAAACAACACATCAATACTTAATTATGATACAAAGGTATTCAATGTTTTTTATCCTGCAAATTATTTTGTGAAAAAATTTAGTAGAAAGCTAATAAGTCATTGATTATAAGTATAAATATCTTTATAAAAAATTTTAACGAAGATACCGTTTTATGCGTTAAAATTACGCATTAATGAGTAAAAAGATATTAATTTGGTAGAAAAATCCCCTCTCATTATCGCGAAGACAGCGAGAGGGGAAAGAGGTAAATGGAAAAATTCACACACAATTTATCTTTTTGACGTCACATCTTTCTCATACTGTTGAATTTCGGAGATATAATCTTCGCCAACAGCAACGTCGTTTTTCAGACAGAAGTAATCCCAGACAGCGTTCCAGGGAAGGATTTTTGCTTCTTCGAGCAAGGCTAATCTTTCGAAATACTGACCGTTTGCTTCGTATTGGGCAAGTTTGGCGGCAGGTTCCAACAACGCTTGTAACAGCGCTTTCTGAGTAGAACGGATACCGATTACATACGCTCCGATACGGTTGATAGATGCGTCGAAGAAATCGAGACCGATATGCACGCGATCGAGCGCTTTTGCACGAATCACTTCCTTTGCCAGTTCGGCAATGTCATCGTTCAGAATCACAACGTGGTCGGAATCCCAACGGATAGGACGGCTCACGTGTAACATGATTTCGGGCGTAAACAGCAACAGCGACGAAATCTTGTCGGCGATATTTTCGGAGATGTGGAAGTGTCCGGTATCCAGGGTAACGATTTTCTGTTTTTTAGCGCCATAGCCCAGATAAAAGTCGTACGAGCCAACGGTGTAACTTTCAAGCGCTATACCGAACAGTTTGGCTTCGATACAGTCTTTCATGTTTTTGTAATCGACAGCGAATATTTCGTCTAACGACTGTTCGAGGATTTGGCGGTATTTGAAACGGTTTACCGTCAAGTCTTTCATACCGTCGTGAATCCAGATGTTCATGATACACGGGTCGTTTTGCGCTTTCCCGATTTCTTCCGAGATAGTCCGGCAACGTTTTGTGTGTTCAATCCAGAAATCACGGATAGCCTTGTCGGGATTGGCAAGAGTTAAATCTCCGCTTTTCGGGTGTCCGAAAGAAGTTGAGTTGAAATCAAGTTTCAAGTCTTTTTCTTTTGCCCATTGCGTCCAGCTTGCAAAATGTGCAGGCTCAATCTGATCTCTGTCAACAATTTTGCCTTGGAAATCGCCGTATATCGCGTGGATATTCAAACGATGTTTACCGCCGACTAAGGTCAGTACCTTTTCGATATCGGTACGTAACTCGTCGATATTACGTGCTTTTCCGGGATAATTTCCGGTAGCCTGAATACCGCCGCCACCCAGATTTTCCGTAATTTCGAACCCGTTTACGTCATCGGCTTGCCAGCACTGTATCGAAATCGGGATTTTCTGTAATTTGGCTAAGGCTTCATCAACATCGACGCCTGTAGCAGCATAGCGTTCTTTTGCTATTTCATACGATTGTTGTACTAATTCTTTTTTCATGTCTTATTATTTATTAAATTATTATTATTCTTTTCATTACTGTACTTTCGGATAAAATGTCTCCAGCGAAACGGAATTGCCTATTATAGCACGCATCTCGCTCAACGACTTGACTATACCCAATCCTTTCGCCTGTACCATGACGTTGCCTATCGCAGTGGCTTCCGACGGTCCGGCAATCACCGGCAATCCTATCGAATTGGCGATTAACTGGTTCAATAACCTGTTTTGCGAACCGCCACCGATAACGTGCAGACGGTCAATCTTGAAAGGCGCAACCTGTTGCAGACTGTCAAGCACATATTTGTATTTCGATGCAAGACTGTCGAAAATGCAACGGATGTATTCTGCGTGAGTTTCAGGGACTTTCTGATTGTTTTCGGCGCAGTATCCGGCTATGGCTGCGGGCATGCTTGCCGGATTGGCAAATCCCGGATAGTCGGGGTCGATGATTGACTGAAAACCTTCCACCGAATCGGACATGCGGACGATTTCGTCGTAAGTGTATGATTTTCCCTGCGATTCCCATTCCTTACGACACTGTTCCAGCAACCACATTCCTGTGATATTTTTCAAAAAGCGCGTTGTTCCTTCGATTCCGCCTTCGTTGGTGAAATTCAAATTGAAACTTTGTTCGCTGATTATTGGCTCTTTGACTTCGATTCCCATCAACGACCATGTCCCGGAACTCAGATACGCAAAGTTTTCGTTTTCAGCGGGAATGGCGGCTATAGCCGAAGCGGTGTCGTGTCCTGCAACGGCGATTACCGGAGCCGATTCTATCCCGCATTCCGACCGCACAGATTCGAGAATGTCGCCGATGATTTGCCCCGGCATCGTCAGCGGCAACACAATAGACGACGATACGCCAACAGGCTCAAACAGTTTGGATTCGAACTGTTTTGTTCGCGGATTCAATATCTGCGACGTCGAAGCGATGGTGTATTCGCACACTTTTTTCCCTGTGAGCATATACGACAGAGCATCAGGCATAAACAGTATGTTTTTTGCCGCTTTCAACGCCGAAGACGATTCTTTCGACGCCGCATATAACTGGAATAAACTGTTGAAATTCATGATTTGAATCCCTGTCAAATCATAGACTTCCTTACGGGGTATTTTTTCGAAATACTCTTCGGGAGCGCCGTTTGTGTAAGGGTCGCGATATGCACGTGGAAGTCCAAGAAAGGTCCCGTCGTCGGCAACATACACAAAATCAACTCCCCAGGTGTCAATACCGATAGAATCAATCTTGATATTTTCGTTACCGGCAGCACGCAGTCCGTTTTTCAATTCCTCGAAAAGAGCGTAGATATTCCAGTGATATCTGTCTCCGACACGAACTATTTTATTCGGGAAACGGGTTAATTCTTTGAGAATTACCTTATCATCCTGCAAAGTCGCTAAGATGGAGCGTCCGCTTGTGGCGCCCAAATCGAAAGCAAGAAAGTGATGTATATTATTCATATAATATCTGTTTTTTATATTTTTCGGCGACAAAGATATATAAAATAAATTAACCGGCGCTTTTTTTTCAAAATTTTTTCACCTTCAATTAAAATCATATTAAATATCAATCGTTTATTTATCCTGAAAATCTTTTTTAAAATTAAAAAGTTATGAATCGTTATTTTTCAAAAATCCTCGTTGCCGCATTGCTTCGAAAGTTATTATTGCCGTAGAGACAGAGACGTTTAATGAATCGACTTTGCCTTTCATCGGGATTTTGATTCTTTTGTTTGCTTTGTCGAGCCATAAGTCGCTCAGTCCTGTCGATTCGGCGCCCATGACGATGGCTGTACCTCGGGTATAATCCTCATTGTAATACCATTGCGACGATTCAAGTTCTGCGGCAAAAATGGTGATGTTGTTTTTTCTCAGCCATTCGCAGGCGTTTTCGGAAGAACACGTAACAGTATTAACCGTGAAAACACAGCCAAGACTTGACCGGATGACATTCGGATTAAAAAAGTCGCTTTTAGGGTCGCAAACTATTACTGCATCGACATTTGCGGCGTCAGCAGTACGAAGTATGGCGCCAAGATTGCCGGGTTTTTCGACTGATTCAAGTACGATGATAAACGGCGTTCCGGAGATGTTAATGTCGTGTAACGAATTGGATTTCACTTTCATTAATGCCAAAAAACCATCGGATTCTTCTCTGTATGCTATTTTTTCAAAAACTTTTCGATTCACTTCGTAAACATATCTTGCCGAAAAATCGGACGTGTCGCAAATCTCAGGACAAACAAACAGTGAATCAATTTCGTATCCACCCGCTACAGCCATATTTATCTCACGTTTGCCTTCGACAGGAAACAACATCTGCCGATTGCGTTCTCGCGATTTTTCGCGGAGTAGAACAACATTTTTTATCTTGGCGTTTTGTAACGAAGTGATTGTTTCTCTTTGCATTTTATGTTCACTTCCCTTTATTTCCGTCATCGTTTTATTTTTACTAAAAGCCTTCGTTTATCAATTCTCGTTCGCTGCCGCAAACTCATATTTCCCCGATATCACCTCGACTACAACGTAGCCGGTCTCTGCGCCTTTCGAATTAACACCTTCGGCGACATTCAGCGGATTGCCGTTTTCGGTGATCCTGTCTGGGTGAGAAGCGGGGATATATACTGTTGCTGAAGTATTTGGCGGAACCGTCACTGAGAAAATGATTTTGTCATCCTTGCGTTCCCAGCGACTGAGGATTTCACCGTATGGAGAACCTACCGACGCTTCGGCAAAATTGACTTCGTTAACAATAAACGGTTTGACAATGAAATGTTTGTATCCTGCATTCTTTTCGTCGGGTTGGATTCCGCAAAGACCTTTGCTCAACCATCCGGCAATGCCCGTGAAACAGGTATGGATTTTGCTTGGCACATCAATCTTCCAGTCTTCGGGCCAGGTCGATTCGCCCTGAGCGATGAAATATCCGTATCCCGGAAACTCGGTTCTGTTGAGAATTGATGCTGCAAGTCCGGCTGTTTCGGGACGATCGACAAGATAATGCAGCAGGACAACCAGTCCCGAACTGCCCATGTCGAAATACTGTTTTTCGTTACGCATGTTGTTGACAATCGAAGCCTCCGCCCGTGTCCGGATACTGTCGAGCGCTACGCCGGTAATCACAGCAAAAGCCTGTTGTACTTGATTTCCATCGCAATAATTTCCGGTGTTCGGGTCGTAAAACTCGGCGTGAATAGCAGGACGCAGAGCGGCGAGCCGTTCGCCGTACAGAGCAGCGTCGCCGGATTTACCGAGCAGGTTGGCAATTTTCACGAATGTTTCGAGATTCATTGCGTAAACGCAATTGTTGAAATAAACCGCTTGAGGGCTTGTCCCATATTCGTTACGTGAGCCGGGAGCGAGCCAGTCGCCGAGAAACTGTCCGTCGTTATCGCGATATTTTCTTAACAGACCCTCGCTGACATGCGCGTTCAAAAACTCAAGCCAGCGTACTGCTGTCGGATAAATCAGTTCGAGTATTTGTTTGTCGCCGAAGTGAAGATAGTGTTCCCACGCGACGTTCATACCTGCGCTGCTCCACATTGCGCCGCCCCAGTGCACATCGTTTGGTTGCGGAGCCGTGTGACGTCCCCAGCCGTCGGGATTCTGCACATCGCGCCAGTTTCGTACAACATTGCGATAGAACGAACCGGCGTCATAATTGGGCAAACCGATTCCCCAGGACGTAGCCGTGGCGACTTCGCCGTAACCGCAACGCTCACGATGAGGACAGTCCGAAGTATAACCTTCGGTGGTGTTGGCAAGAAACGTCCACAAGTCGGTTTCGAAGATTTTGTTGAACAGTTCGTTCGACGAATTGAATTTTCCCGTACGGCGCAGGTCGGTACTGACAGCGCAGGCGGTGGCGTCTTCCAGCTTCGGAGCTTGACGCAATCCCTTGATATTGGCATATCTTCCGGCAACATAGTTAAACCGGTTCGAAAACGTCTCCCCGTCTTTTCCCGACGAGACGAAGACATTGTAAATGTTGAAATCGGCAAAATCCTTATCGTCGTCAGCCGACCCGATAACCACAGTGTCGCCCGCCGAAAGACCGTTGAACTTGATATTCAGCCATCCGGTAAAGTTTTTTCCGAAATCAATTTTATAGACGCCATTGCCGGCGTCGGTAATTTTCTGAGCGGAGAGAACGTCGATAACTCGTGACGGGTCGATGTCGTGCGCTTCGAGAGCGATGGAATCGTTACCGATTGCGATTGCGGCGTATTCCCATTTGCTGTCGTCGAGCGAGGGGCTGTTCCAGTTGGGGACGAAAGAGCGAGCATCCACGATTTCGCCTCCGTTATCGTGGTGAGTACGTATTTGACGCGTATCCTCGCTGTTACTGACGACACAACGCCATGTCGCATCTGAAACGAGCGTTAATGATTTACCGTCGGCGTCTTTACCGTCGAGCCGTACACGGAGGGCGGGCGTTTGCGAAAAACAGTAGTAGCTTGCCCATCCCGACGCATACCACACGCCGACAGTGTTATTGCCTTTTTTCAACAACTTCGAAATATCGTAAGTTACATAGAAGAGCCGTTTGTTGAGGTTTGTCAGAGCGGGAGCGAGTACACGGTCGTCGGCTTTTTGCCCATTGACATACAACTCATGATGTCCGAGCGAAGCCAGGTGTATAAAAACTGCGCCCGGCTTGGCGTCGAGCGTAAGGTTTTTGCGAAACCAGATATGTTTCACTCTCGGAGCATCGGGGTGACGTATCCATTCCGCCTCATTCCACTCTTTGGAGTCGAGGATTCCGGTTACAAAACGCGCCGGTTCGCTCCATTCCGAAGGATTGCCGTCTTTGTCGTAAATCCGGACTTTCCAGACATAAGCGCTGCTCGATTGCAGTTTTTTCCCTCCGAAAGGCGCTAAAACCGACTGCGACGAGTTGATTTTGCCGCTGTTCCAGACGTCTGCCTCGGCTTCCGTCAATTTATCCGGACAGCTTGCCACCAGAATGTGATATGCCGTTTGCATCTGTCCTCTGACATGTTTCGAATCGAACGTCTGCCATCCGAAACGTGGCGCAGGTACATCAATACCAACCGGTTCCGTTTGATATTCGCATTGAAGTTCAACGGGAATGAGCTTATCGTTCGATTGTCCGCAGGCAAATATAATCCCGCAAATTAACGTTAAAAGCAAAATGTTTTTATTCATATCGTTTTATTATTTTTAAATCACTGTATGTACTTCCGGAGGCGGAGGCGGCAACTGTATCTCGTCGCTTGCTCCGATACTTCGGTTTCCTATGCTTACCGATGCCGATACCCATTTGAAAAACTGCCGGAAAGTAGCGCTGTCGGTAGTATCTAACGAATAAACCTGATTAGTCAACAGTTCCAAAAGTTTCGGATCTGATTTTGTTCCCGCCGCACATGCGATTATACTTCCAAAATGACGCTTTTTGATTTCCGGTATCATTTGGTTATATTTCTGTAAATCGGAAGGTTTGCCATCGGTCATGATGAACAGCAACGGCATCCAGTCGCCTTTTTTTTCGGGCGTACTAAACTGCACTTCTTTATCAACTTTCTGACAGAGGACTTCGAGCGCGGCGCCAAGATGCGTCGGTCCAGAATCGGGCGTAACGATTTCGGGAAGTTGTAGATTCTCCAATTCGGTGAGCGGGAGAATCAGTTTTACTTCTCTGTCGAAAGTTATTATACTGATATATACCGATTCCAAAGCAAAAGGGTCTTGCCGGAGACTTGCGATCATTGATTCCAATCCTACTTTGACGGATTCTATCGGCTCACCTTTCATCGAACCCGATGTATCCAAAAGAAGATATACTGGTAATCGTCTCATTTTCTTATACTACAATATTTACTTCGGGCGGCGGCGGCGGCAGTTCGCTTAATCCGCCAACATCAATTCCGCTTGCTTCGACCTTCTGGCTTCCTGTACTTACCGAGGCTGATACCCATTTGAAAAACGCTTTAATAGTAGCGCTGTCAGCAGTATCCAATTGCACTACAATTTCCGTAATCTGTTTTAAGATTGTCGTGTCGGCGCCCTGTCCGGCGGCGCAGGCAACTACTATGCCTGTTTTGCGTTTTTGGAAATCGGTTAATCCTTTTTGCCAGTTGTCGGTAGGGCTTCCGTCGGTCATCAGGAAGACCAGCGGTTTCCAGTCGCCTTTCACCTCGGTAGTTGTTCTGCTTACTTCGCTGTCGATTTTATTGGATAACAAAGTCAATGCTTCGCCCAGCGATGTTGTTCCTGACGCCTGAATGTCGGGCATCTGGAACAACGACAATTCCGTTAACGGAACAATCTGTTTTGCCGAACTGTCGAAAGTTATCACGCTCAGATAAGCTGTTTCGAGCGCATACGGGTCTTGACGCAGGGTCGAAATCAACACCTGGACGCCATTCTTTACTGCTTCAATGGGTTCACCGGTCATCGAACCGGATGTATCCAATACTAAATATACAGGTAATCTTCTCATTGTCTTTTCATTAATTTACTTGCTTCCTGCCTGCCATTTCATTCCCCAATTATATGCTTTGTCGCACTCTTCGTGTCCGTTGTGGAACGAAATCAGTTTCTTGACTGTAAGAGAATTGTCGTTTCCAAATATGATTTCGGCAATGGCGCAGAATTTTCTATCGCTGTACTGATTGCCCATTTCGACAACAATATCGGGATTGTCGGGAACTTTGATTGTCGCAACGGCATTGGTTTCCGCCCATTTTGCAACTCCTTCGTAGATAAAACAATACACGACGATACGTCTCAATTCGCCCAATCCCTGCGGATTGACCAGAATATTTTCGCCGGAACCTGCTGCGGCTCCACGGTCGTCGCCTGTGTGCCAAACCCATGGCGATTTGGTGTAACAACCCTGCCGTGTCACAACGTTGCGTACACCGCCCTGTCCATGAGCAAACTGTAACCCGTCGATTACGGATTTATTGCCATTGTCAAGCGCATAAAAACAGCCTAAATCAAGATCAATCGCCGAGTTGCCGCCAAACAAACTGCTCCAGAATCCTTGTTTCTTTTCGCCCTGCGACCAGTTCAGATTGATAACGATCTCTTTCGATGAATTTTCACCTTTCTTTGTCAAGTCAATTTTGTGACTGTCGCCCTGTTTTTCAAGGGTAATCTTTTCTAAATTAATTGCCATTTTTTATTCCTTTTAATTTATAATTTCGATTTATACAGTGTATTTATTAACGAAATACTGTAGTCCGCCTTTATAACCGACGCCCATAGCTTCGAATTTCCATTCGCGTCCACGTTTATACAGTCGTCCAAATTCTACTGCCGTCTCGACCGAAAAGTCTTCGTCTAACTCGTACTTAGCGATTTCTTCGTTGGTTTGCACGTTGTATATCCGTATAAACGAATTGCGTACCTGTCCGAAATTCTGTTTGCGATTTTCGTAATCGTGAATCGTAACTGTAAAGACGATTTCCTGTATTCTCGGATCCACTTTTGTCAAATCGACGGTGAGCGTTTCGTCGTCGCCGTCGCTGCTGTCACCCGTTGTGTCATCGCCCGACGATTCAACAGCTCCATCAGGCGATTTTGGATTGTTATAGAAAACAAAAAACTCGTCTGCCGGCAGTATTTTGTTTTCACCCAACATAAACGCCGATGCGTCCAAGTCGAAATCAAATCCTGTTCCTTCATTGGGATCCCATCCTAAACCTACTCCTACTTTGGACAATCCAATTTCTATACGTTGTCCTTTTACCAAATTTATTGCCATATATAATAAGTCTTTAAATAATATATAATTCAAGCATTATTTGCCGCAAATTTATGAATTATTTTTTTACAAATCATTATTACAAAAGATTTTTTGGAAAATAATTTTCGTTCTTTTCATTAAATAGATGTATATCATATATATAAAAACAAAAATTAATATGAAGATTTTGGCTGAATTTAGTCGAAAAACCGGTTTATCAGCACATAAATGACACAGATTTTTACTGATTCCAACAATTTTCTTAATTTTGCGGCGTATTTCGTATCCGGCAGACCTGACAGGTCGTTAAAACCTGTCAGGTCTTAAAAAAAGGATAACAAATTGATATATTGATATAAAAATGATAAAATTATTTTCAGATACAAAAATTGCCGAATTACTCGGTCTGTTAAATGCAAGTAAAAAAATAGCAATCGTCACTCACGTCAATCCCGACGGCGACGCAATAGGGTCTGTTATAGGATGGAGTAATTTCCTGCGAACAATAGGATTTCATTCGGTCATCATTGTTCCTAACCATTTTCCCGATTTTTTGAAATGGATTAACGGAACAGAAAATATCTATGTGGGTTTTAATCAGAAAGATACCTGCGCAAGATTACTGAGAGAGGCTGATTTGCTGTTTTGCCTCGATTTCAACAAACTTTCCCGTTTAGATGCTATGGGCGAATATATAATGACATTGGATATCAAGAAAGTACTGATAGACCATCACATTGGTGTCGAAGAAAAAGATTTCAATCTAACATTTTCCAAAACGCCGATTAGCAGCACTTGCGAAATAGTTTATCGCATAATCTGGCAAATCACTAAGAAAAAGCATGTTTCGCCGCAGATAGCAGAAGCGCTGTACGCCGGAATAATGACCGATACAGGCGCTTTTACCCACAGTTGTTCATCTGAACTATTCCGGATCGTAGCTGACTTGATGGAATGTGGTATCGACAGAGAAAAAATACATTCAGCAGTATATAACAGCTTCTCTGTAAACAGGATGCGCCTGATGGGATACTGCATAACGAAAATGGAAGTTCTGCCCGAATATCACACCGCCTATATCATGCTCACAAAAGAAGAATTAGAACGGTTTGAGTTCGAACCCGGCGACACCGAAGGTTTTGTGAATATCCCGCTAAGCATCAACGGCATTATACTTTCGGTCTTATTCACCGAAAGTAAAGAAGGTTATATCAAACTGTCACTAAGATCGGTAGGCGACTTTTCCGTCGATGAGATGGCTCGTAAATATTTCAACGGCGGAGGTCACAGAAACGCTTCCGGTGGAAAAAGTTTCGTCTCTCTCAACGAAACCGTCATGTTTTTTAAAAAAATTCTGGGAGAATTAAAAATTGGATCAGAAATTTCTTAACTAGTGTCTGCCCGAAAACTATTATATTGTGAGTTTTCGGGCAGACACTCCTTATAAACGGATTTTAGTACGGGATAATGCACACACACAGCATATTAAGTCAAAAATAGTGGAAATTGTAGCAACTAATATTTTGAGTAAAAAAAGTGTTATAATTTTGTAGTTAGGAAAATAAGTTGTATCTTTGTAGCCAATAAATATAGAGATTATGTATATACAATGTAATGTAACTCGCATAAAAGGAAAGGAATACAGGGCAACATTGCTATGTTCCAAATATCGCGAAGGTGGAAAAATTAAGACAAAAGTGGAGGTTTGCACTGCATCAGTAAGTGGCTACCGCCGTTGCGCGCCGTTCGATGGCAGCCACGCACGGTAAGTATTGCACCCAGACCATTCGTAATGTGCGGGGTGGGGTGGGCGTTCAAACGGGAACAGATTATTACCAACTTGGCAATTTCAACTATTATTCATAACTTTGTCCCATGGATATCAAGGATACTCGACATATTACACCCATTGATGACGAACAACCAAGCAGTTATGCTGACAGGTTGGGTGCAAGTTATGCAATGTCTGTATCCCAAGACTTTAAGAAAGATAACGGGCAATTTTTTACTCCGAAAAAAATTGCTGATTTTATGGGAAGTTTGGCTTCTACCGCTAAAAAGCAAATTGATATTTTAGACCCTGGTTGTGGCGCTGCTATATTAACCTGCTCATTGATAGAAAATATTGTAAAACAACATCCAAATATTGAAGATATTCATTTGGTGGCCTACGAAACAGACTGTAATCTAATCGCATTATCGGAAAAATCATTATCCTATCTAAAAGACTGGCTGTCGAAAAAAGGAATATACTTCCAATACATTGTCCATATTCAAGACTTCATTCTGGATAATTATGACTGTTTGAACCAGTCAAACTGTTTTTCTTTTGATTCAAAGCAAAAATTTGACTTCATTATATCCAATCCCCCCTATTTCAAATTATCTAAAGAGGATGACAGAGTAAAAGCGGCTAAGGTTGTCATTAACGGACAACCCAATATCTATTCATTATTTCTTGCTTTAGCTTCCCGAATGTTGAAAGATGACGGTGAGATGATTTTTATTGTTCCCCGCAGTTTTACTTCGGGAAGATATTTTAACCTGTTTCGCAATTACTTTTTCCAATATGTCCGGATGAACTTTATTCATCTGTTTGATTCCCGAAAAGATACTTTTGCAAAAGATAATGTTTTACAGGAAACCTTGATTCTTCGAGCAATAGAAAAACGCGGTTGTGAATCCGAAATAATCGTGTCAACTTGTGACGGACTGCATGATATAGAACAGTCGAAAGAAAAAAAATATTTGCAAAAAGATTTGATAAATTATCAATCGAAAGAAAAAATTATCCATTTGCCGACAAGTAATAAAGACGAACTGATTATCGACTTGTTTAAAACTTGGAGCGGCAGTTTAAATAGGTATAATATACAGATTTCCACAGGACCGGTAGTTGCATTCAGGGCACAAGAGTATATCCGGGAAATATACGAAAATGGTACTGTTTTTTTAGCGCCGTTGTATTGGTTGCACAATGTAACTAAAATGGAAATTATTTACCCTCTTCCCAAAGCAACGAAAGGTCAATATATTCAAATATGCGACCAGACAAAAGCATATCTTATCCCAAACCGCAATTACATTTTTTTACGCAGATTCAGTTCCAAAGATGATAAAAGCCGGTTAGTTGCTGCTCCTTATTTTTCAACTCCCAATAATCCGTATTATATCGGTGTTGAAAATAAATTGAATTATATCTATCGCCCAAAAGGTCATTTGGAAAGGATGGAAGTTATTGGAATTGCTACCCTTTTAAACAGCAATCTTTTCGACGCCTATTTTCGTACATTTAATGGGAATGTTAACGTAAGTGCAACGGAATTAAGGGCAATGCCCATGCCGCCACTGGAAACAATAAAAGAAATCGGAAAAGAAATGATTCAATTCAACAACTTTTCTTTGGAAAATATAAACAAAGTGGTAAATGATTTTTTGAACTTAAAGAATTTGCTATGTAATGAGTAAAATAGAAGACGCACAGGAAATATTGAAAACATTAGGATTGCCGACAGCACAACAAAATGAAATGTCGGCTTTAACATTGCTTGCATTGTGCGGTATAAAAGAATCCGCTAATTGGGCAGATGCAAACCGTCAAAGTTTAGGTGTAACGAAAGGCATAATGAATTTTGTAGCTGACACTTACAATAAAAATTATGCACCCAATACACGGGAAACTTTCAGGCGGCAAGTGTTGCATCAATTTGTTCAGGGAAGGATCGCGGATTATAATCCGGACGAACCGGATTTACCGGTAAACAGTCCTAAAGCGCATTACGCTGTTTCAGATATAGCCTTGTCTGTAATACGGAAATATGGAACAACTGAATGGGATGGTGCAGTAGCCGGGTTCAAGGAAAAAGTTGTAATATTGACCAAAGCTTACGAAAAAGAACGTTCCATGACTTTGATTCCGGTAACGTTTGAAGGAGAAGAAGTCAAACTTTCAGCCGGAAAACATAATGAAGTACAGGCGGAAGTCATTGAACAATTTGCACCCCGCTTTGCAAGCGGAGCAAAAGTTCTGTATTTGGGAGACACCGCCAATAAAGACCTTTATGTTGATAAAGGAGGTCTTGCAAAAATCGGTATCCCTATTACGGAACACAGTAAGTTACC
>JAISXV010000150.1 GCA_031270335.1 Prevotellaceae bacterium
ACTTCGCCGTCGCCGGCGACGCCAACAGCGCGTGTCAGCGGGTTGATTTGCAATCGTGGTAACATCATCTGTTGCAGGAGGTCGATACCGTTGCCGGAAGCGTTAATTTGTTGTTCGGTGGGGAAAATGAGTTTCCGGTCGATACGGTTAGTCATGGAGGAGCCGCTCACAGTGACAGCGTCTAATCCGATAGCTTCTTCTTCGACAAGAATATCCGGCAAAATGATGCTGTTTTTCAGTCCTTCCAACGCGATATACTGTGTTTCGTAACCGAGACAGGAGATTACAAGCCGGTAATCGCCCTGAGCAATATTCGTAATCGCAAATTTGCCTTCGTCGCTTGAAGTTGTTCCCGTTACAAAGGCAGAATCAACCGTTTGCAACACTATGTTGGCAGATGCAAAGACGTTGTTATTTTTCGCCTCCCTGACCGTACCTTTCAATTCGATTTTCTGAGCATAAACGCTCCCCGCAATACTGCTAACAAACAGTAGTATCCATACAATCTTTTTCATAATAATCTTTTTCATGTCGTATTTCTTTATTTTTTATATCAATAAGACGTATGAAAAAACATTTTGTTACAAATTAATTAATTATTTCTCCATTCTACAATTAGTTGTATAACCTTGAATCACACTAAAATACTTATATTGCCGGATTATTATCGAAAAAAATTTGTTGGAGTTAAAAAAATAATCACTACCTTTGCAGCCCCATTTTTATGGGATTTTAGGATCATAATGTATAAGTATTAATTATTTAAAAGAAAAAAAGGTAAAGTGAACACTTTAAGTTACAAGACAGTATCAGCGAACGCATCAACGGTCAATAAGACCTGGTACGTTATAGATGCTAATGATGTGGTTCTGGGGCGTCTTGCGTCGAGAGTTGCGTTAATTCTGCGCGGCAAGAACAAACCGGACTTTACCCCTCATGTCGATTGCGGTGATAATGTGATCATTCTCAACGCCGAGAAGGTGCGACTGACGGGTAAAAAGAAGACAGACAAGGTGTATGTACGCCATACCGGTTATCCGGGTGGTCAACGTTTTGCAAGCCCTAAACAATTGTTGGCGAGCAAACCAAACGCCGTAATCGAAGCTGCGGTAAAAGGCATGCTTCCGAAAAACAGACTTGGTTCCAAGTTATTTCAAAATTTGTATGTGTATGCAGGAAATGAACATCCTCATGAAGCACAACAACCAAAACAAGTTACATTAAAAGAAATTTAAAATTGACGATGGAAGTAATTAATGCACTTGGAAGACGAAAAGCTGCTATTGCCCGGGTTTATTTAACCGCCGGCACAGGAGTTATTACGATTAATGGCCGTCCGTTGGAAAATTATTTCCCTTCCGGACTGTTGCAGTATGTGGTGAAACAACCGCTTACGGTAACTGATAACGAAGGAAAATACGACGTTAAGGTGAACCTCAATGGAGGCGGAACCAAAGGTCAGGCAGAAGCATTGCGTTTGGGCATTGCCCGCGCTATTTGTAAGGTGGATGCCGAAGCATTTCGCCCGACGTTGAAAATTAACGGGTTCCTCACACGTGACCCGCGTACAGTCGAGCGTAAAAAACCGGGACGTCCGGGAGCGCGTAAAAGATTTCAATTTAGTAAACGCTAACAAAATGCAGTTTTTCTACAGCACAACGTCAGTCATGAATTATCCCGCATTATTGAGGATAATGCTGCGTTGCGGAAAATTTTTCCGATTGGAATTGAATCCACTACGTGAAAAATTGACGAAAAGAGTTAAAAAAATGTAAATTAAAAAAAAGAATTAAAAAGATGTCAAAGACAACATTCCAGGATTTACTTGATGCAGGCGTGCATTTCGGACACATGAAAAGAAAATGGAACCCTAAAATGGCGCCATATATCTTTATGGAAAAAAACGGAATCCATATTATCGACCTGCATAAAACCGTTATTAAAATAGATGAAGCCGCAAAAGCGCTTTACGGTATCGCACGTTCGGGACGTAAAGTATTATTTGTCGCTACTAAAAAACAAGCTAAAGATATTGTAGCAGAAAAAGTTAAAGCAATCGACATGCCTTATGTTACAGAACGCTGGCCCGGCGGTATGCTCACTAATTTCCCAACAATACGTAAAGCCGTAAAAAAAATGAATTCTATCGACAGAATGCTCGTCGATGGAACGTTCGAAACATTGTCGAAACGCGAAAAATTGCAGATTTCGCGCCAAAGAGCCAAACTGGAGAAGAATCTCGGCTCTATCGCCGACCTTTCACGTTTGCCCGCAGCGTTATTTGTTGTTGATATTCAAAAGGAAGCAAATGCAATAAAAGAAGCGAAACGTTTGAATATTCCGGTTATTGCAATAGTTGATACTTGTTGTGATCCTACTAACATTGATTATGTTATTCCGGCAAACGACGACGCTGCAAAATCTATCGAGCTAATCATTAGTATCGCCTGCGATGCAATGAAAGACGGACTCGAAGAACGTAAAGGCGAAAGAGAAAAAGACGAACCGGCGGCAGCCGACGACGCTCCCCGTAAAATGAGAGCCCGTAAAACAAAAAAAGACTCACGTGAAAGAAATAATAAAGGAGACAATTAATTATGGCAGAAATAAAAGCAACTGATGTTGCAAAACTGAGAAAAATGACCGGAGCAGGCATGATGGATTGTAAAAACGCTCTTGTCGAGGCTGATGGAGATTTTGATCGCGCACAGGAAATCATTCGCGAAAAAGGAAAATTAATCGCCGCCAAACGCGCCGACCGCGAGACGACCGAAGGCGCCGTGATTGCCAAAGTAAACGAAAATGCTAAGGAAGGTATCCTTATCGCTCTCGGATGCGAAACGGATTTCGTCGCTAAAACAGATGATTTCAAGGCATTGGCAAACAAAATCGCCAAGGCTGCAATTACCGCTTTACCAAAAGATAAAGAGGCGTTGGAAGCTCTTGTTGTCGATGGATCGCCGATATCTCAACTTATCAGCGACCAAACCGGCAGAAGCGGTGAAAAACACGTTATTGCTACATACGAAAGAATTTCGGGCGAACATTTGGAATCGTATATCCACATGAACAACAAACTTGCTACTGTCGTTGCTTTCAACAAGACCATTTCGGTCGAAGCCGGAAGAGACATTGCAATGCAGGTTGCTGCAATGAATCCCGTGTCGGTCAATAAAGAAGCTTGTTCTAAGGATGTTATCGAACGTGAACTGCAAATCGGAAGAGAGCAGGCGCGTCTCGAAAATAAACCGGAAAATATGATAGAGAAAATTGCCGAAGGTAAACTTAATAAGTTCTTTAAAGAAAATACTCTGAACTCTCAGGATTTCATTAAAGACCAGAAAATCTCTGTAAGCCAATATCTGAAAGGCGTTGACCCCGAAGTGTCGGTTACAGGATTTGTGCGATTCTCATTGAATGATTAGGCTTTAATTTATTTGTGAATATATTTGTGAAAGGTGGAAGGCTGTCTCGTAAAAAAGACGGCTTTCTTTTTGTAAGCCAATATCTGAAAGGCGTTGACCCCGAAGTGTCGGTTACAGGATTTGTGCGATTCTCATTGAATGATTAGGCTTTAAATTTATTTGTGAATATATTTGTGAAAGGCTGTCTCGTAAAAAAGGCGGCTTTCTTTATTTTATAAAAAAGTAGTGGAATGTTAGAGGAATTGTTTAAAGTTTGAAGCAAATAATATTGAGTTTTCCGAAGGGATACACTCCACTACCTTATCTTTTTTTTATACCGCAAAAATAAAATCTCACATTTTGTCGGGCGCAAAGGTATATCTTTTTTTTACATTTCAAAAAAAAATTGAAATATTTCTGTTGTTTTGTTCGATATTTGTAGCCATTATATGCGATAAATAATTAATATTAAATGAAATATAAAGTTTATCCGGAGGTGTAAAAAAATGAAATATAATTTGTTTTTATACCTTTACGGAGCAAATGAACGACGATTTTTTTAGATTTTTACAGAAATTTAACAAACTTTAACTGTATTGTGGCACGGATTTTGCAGAAAATTCGTAACTTTGTAAATTATTTGATACTGTATTTGTGAAATGAAAAAGATATTTGTTATACTGTTATTAATCGTGATTTTTCACGTAACTTCCAAAGCACAAGCCGTTGAAACGAGAATGTGCTTTGTTGACACAACTGCTTTTCCCTTTTCGGGAGAATGGCAATATTTATCAACCGACATATTTCTGTTTAATGGTCATAAGTTTGATAAAGTAATAAACGACATATATTTACCTACTACGAAAAAGGGTAAAAAAAAGGCTCTTGGAAGCGAAAAACTGGAATACCTCTACATCACGGCTCAATTGATGAACGTCAAGTATTTTGGCGATAATGATGTTGTTTATCCATTATACAACTTCCAGATTTCGAATGATAAAGAATCGAAATATCAGACATTTGTAAGCGAAAATATCGAAGCTATACGCATTATTGACAATCTGCCATTGTATTCGGCAGGCAACAATATTGATGCAAAAATAGATGTGAAAGCATTGACTTCCAACGATAGAGATAATATAATGGGATTTTTTGGCAAACAATTACAGAATCTCGCGCAAACGGGCGGTATAGGCAGACCAATTTTGGCTCTTATTGGCGAAATGGGTAATTTCATCGAATCAAATGCAAAGAAAAAAGAATACCGTTTCAGTTCGACGATTCGACTGTTTGAACAGAAAAGTTTTGATTCCCGGCTCCATTCGATACGGGTTTATGTGATGGTAACGCCAAATACTCCTACTATCCATATAAATACGACTATTTTAAGCAAGTTTATGGATACTTGTATGGTGGCTGAACTGACAAAAGCTGATTTGGAAAAACTGCTGCCATACAAAACTTATCCAATGATTATTGTCGCCAATTACAAGTCGCTCTACAAACTCGACGAAATCAGCGGCGACGAAGTGAATTTTGCAAATATTGACAAACGAAAGGTCAATGTCGAAAACAATTACAGAGACAAACTGATAAGCGACGACACATATAAACAGGAAAAAACGTTTACCGATTTTCTTACTATCTTCGCTAATTTCAAGAGCCAGATAGAATTATATACGCTGAACGCACGAACAGGAAATATTGATGCTGCAAACAACGCCTTGGGTGGAATCGTACAGTCATACGTGGGTTTACTTAACGAGTATAACCTGATTAACTTTAAATATAAGGATAATAATATCTTTATCAAATCGTTCAAGTCCGAATATGCTTCGATTATTGATTTTGCTTCATACTATCTCGAAAATGACCCGATTCTAAGAGGAATCAAAATCATGTGTTCTACTCTGATTGATTTGAACAAAAACGGTATTCCGTTAAAGCCTGCCGACCAGGAACATGCGTTGAGAAATCTGCGACATAGAGATAATCTCAACAGTGATTTTAATACGAAAACAAAAGAAGGACAGAATATTGCAACTCTAATCAAACAGATAGAAAATTCTCTGTTTGCTCAGGAGTTTAATCCTTTGATAGCAAAACTCAATTCAACTCCCGTTGAGGAAGACGTTAAAGATGAAAATGTCAATCTGTTAAACGAAAAAATTTCATCGACTTCGTGCCAGATATGCCGCGACCGGACTCAAGATGCTATCAAACATTATTACAATCGGATGGAAGAAGTGCAAAAGACAAACAGATTGAAAGAATATACCGAGTTGTTACGAAATGCCGAAATGTTCCTTATCGGTCATGAAAAGACGCTTATATTGCTGAAAAATAACCTGAGCAAATATCCGCAAGGGTCAATAGAATTTAACGCATACAATCGCCGGATTTCCGAAATCGAAAGGGATATCAATAATCTCAAAGATATTGTTGTCATAAATATGACCGATAAAAATTCGCAGACGATAGAATCCGCCAATACGAAAATTCTCAGTCTGACCGATTCAATAAATGTAAATATCGAATTTATCAAACAGAATAGTCCCGCTTTGTTGGAAGAAATAAAAACAGAGGAACCAATAATCGAGACTCAAACAGAAAGCGCCGACACTGTGAAAATTGAGGATATTTAAGAATGAATCCGATTAGGATTGTAGGATTAATTTGTCGTACACCCTTTACACATTATGTTTTTCGTGGTAAAGTCCCAACCGACCCCGTTTGAGGGTTCCACCCGACGGGGTAAAGTCCCAACCGACCCCGTTTGAGGGTTCCACCCGACGGGGTAAAGTCCCAACCGACCCCGTTTGAGGGTTCTCCCCGATGGGGTAAAGTCCCAACCGACCCCGTTTGAGGGTTCCACCCGACGGGTATTGACAATTTTTGATTGACGATTGATATACGCTTGAGCAAAAACAGTCAAAATCAATGCAGAAAAATCATCCAAAGTTATGGCTTTTTTTATAAATATCTTTCCCAAGAGCGACACGTTCAGCAATAAGTTCCTGTTTCTCTTTATTCCAAGTCAACACTATTCGATAAAAACCAAGTCTTAGACGATATTTATTTTTAGCGCCTTTCATTTTGCGCAAATTAATTGATTCTGAAAGACTTTTTAACTTCCGTAAATTTCTTACAGTTTCAAGACTTTTTTCCTCATCATCACTAAATTTTGCGGCATCTTTGCGAAAAGTTGTTGTAATTCCGACATTCATAATAATTAAAAATCATAAATAATTTCGTCATTTTCACATTCTGCACACAATTTCAAAAGATATTCATCTTCTAAATCGTCGTCATCTTCATCCATCAAATCGACAAGACGCAGTATTTCGCTAAGAGTAAATGATTTATTCCGTTTTTTTACGTAGTAAGAAGATTCAGGAATGCCCATTTTTTTTGCGATAAACTTACCTTTGTACCCTGTTTGTTCGATAATTGCATCAACATTACCGACGACTTTACAATAATTGTTAACAACTTCGCTAACATAAGACTTTGATAATGACATACTTGTATCCATATAACATTAATATTTAAAGTACAAAGATACAAAAAAACTATTGTATAATGAATTGATAATCCCTTCATTCATCGATATTTCACTTCATAAATCATAGCGGGTTCATTGTCGTCGGTTCCGATTTGGTGTATTTTTCGAAAAACGCCCGGATATTTCAGTTCGACGAAGTTCATAAACCGTTTGATGGTATTTATCGTATTTCCTGTTTTCCGTGCCGGAAAACTGCGTAAACTCGCATCAATAATATGGGTGATATTCCGGTCTTTCAACAATTGCATTAACGCATCGGGAGAAATGGCATAGCCTTTATCTGATTTTTGCATAATAGCGATTAAATCTTCCGGTTTGTTGTATATCGAAATGCCGGATTGTGCAACAACGGTATATAGCTGTTCGGGCATGTCGTATAAATAATAGAAATTGTTGCCCTCAATAAGCATCGCGACCATGTGAGGCATTATAGCAAACAAAACCTCTCGCGGCACATCTTTACCGGCTTTTATTCCTGCAAAATGTTGTTTGTATTTCGACGCCGTCAAAACGGAATCGTAAGGTATGGATGGAACACCAGCTATTGCGCTGAAACTTCTGCCGGTGTATATAAACGACATCGAAGCTTTGCGACATGCGATTACTTTGTCCTTATCCAGATTTTTCGCAGCCCATTCGCTCATCAGAAAATAGTTTATCCAGTCGGGTGTAAAACCATAGTATTTGTTGCCTGCCAGATTCTTCTGAAGTTGGGGATAATGCTCTTTTACTTTGTCGGTGGCGTTGTTGAGATTCACCAAAACGAGCAGAATTATTCCTGCCGGATATACCCATCGAAA
Organism: Prevotellaceae bacterium; assembly: GCA_031270335.1. Lineage (GTDB taxonomy): Bacteria > Bacteroidota > Bacteroidia > Bacteroidales > UBA932 > JAIRLF01. Next base: position 7,770 of record JAISXV010000150.1, read on the forward strand.
CCGTTTTGCACGTTTGACTTTCAACAACATGATGACGCCGTAAGATATTATGGCTACTATCATCGGAATATAAATCATGACCATTCGCGCCTGTTTCCACATTGCAGTCAGCGAGATGAACGTGACGCAAAGAAACGCTGTCACATACAGTATGAGCGCTATGATGTGTTTTTGTTTGTTGGCAATGGCAAAAAACAAACTTATGCCGGCAAATATGAGTAACAGTCCGAAAAACAGGTAACTGTGTTGAGCAGTCATTGACTTCATTCCGATAAGTTCGAAAAATTGCGAAGAATATGTTTTTGCGTTTTCGAAAAATCGAGTGACCATTCCCCAAAAATCTTCATATCCGGCAGCCGGATTGTAAGTGTCTTTCACAAATATAGCTCCGGCTTGTCCGGAAAAACCAATAGAGCCGAGATCTCCCCAAAGTATCGGCGCTATAACTTTGTGATATAATCCCCAGAATAACACAAATGAGCAGACGGAATATACTGCCGTCAGATACTTTCGATATACCATGAAATAGATAAATATCACTATGATTGCAGTAATTGCGACGTTGCGTGAAAGGTAAAATACGAAAGTTGCAAATCCCAACAGCAGAAATTTTTTCCAGTTTTTCTTTAAATCGGCTCCGTTTTGCGTAGCGTCATCCAACTTGAACAGTGTCAAAAAAAACAATCCTGCCAATGGCAACACAAAGGCTTCGGTGAAAGTTTGACTTGCGTAATACAGATACAATGAATTTAAAGCGGTAAGCAACAGGGCAGGGAAAAGGATAATATATTGGATTCTATCTTTCAACGCTATATATAGGACGTATATTCCCAACACAAAAAACACTACCGAAAACGCTTTCAGTATTACCAGATTCAGTCCGAAAAGGGCAATGGGTAAAGCCAAAAACATACAGTACAAAGGAGCGCTGGATGAATAATAATAGTTAAAAAAATCGGTTGCATATCTGTATCCCGCTTCGATGTACACCGAATCGTCGGAGGCTTCGGTGACATTGATATCGAACAGTAGAGCCGAAAATATCAATGCCGTTGCTAAACACAAAAATAAATAAACACGTCTGTATTTCGCAAAATGATTTTCCAATTTATCTAATAATTCTGTTTTTTGTGGCGCAACCGGTTTCAACGGTTTCGACGCCACTGTTTTTTGTTGCTTGTTTGTGTATTTTTTTGACATAGTTTCTATAAAATATATAAAATTAAGTTATGATTTTTTTCGTGCTTCCATAAATAATGAGGCAGGATCGTAAACCACGCCATCTTTAATATCAAGATTATATTCACTCCATTGTGGAATATCACTTTCGGATGGACTTTTTTTGACAATGTCTATAAAGCCGCAATCTTTGAGCAATTGATGTAATGAATATCTATCGTACATCCACATGTGAATTTCTCCGTCCAACCTAAACCTTCCGAGTTCTTCCGCCTCACTTGATATCAATTTCGCTTTCATTTTGTTAAGGACATATCTTATTGCTTTTTTAAACATTGGAATAGAAGATAAAGCGATTCTGAAATTGCTGTTTCTGAAATTACTGCCAACATATCCTATTCTGTCAACAATATATTGTTCGTTGATAAGATTCGGTTGTCTGATAAATTTTGCCATCAATCCGCCACTGTAATGCCGAACCGATTGATCGTACATTTCAAGCATAATCCATTCGTAGTTGGCTCTTGATAAATCGGTCGGATTTTCAAGATTTTCATTTAGCAGCCGTTTGTATTCATCGACAATGTTCTCCAAATCGGGAACAACAATACGCATGATTCCATTGGGTTTTAAAACTCTATAACATTCCTTTATGAAATCTGCAGCCTTTTCTTTCGGTATGTGTTCTAAAACCTGCGAATGATAAACTACTTCAAAGGAATTATCGGGAAAAGGTATTCCCTTTGTTAAATCAACTACTTTTACTTGTGGGGAATATGATACCATATCAACGTTTACCCACTCGGGATGAAATTTAATCCCACATCCTACATTCAATTTATTCATAATCATTTTTCATTTTCGTACAACAATTTGTCCAATCTTTCTCCTACGGCTTCAAATGAGCAGGTTGACATTCCTGTATCCCGACATTCGACAGACATTCGAGCATACTCGTCAGGATTCCGATGAATAATAAAATCTATTCCATCAGCCAGATCGGCGCTGTCGCCGAGTTCGGCAAGATATCCGGTCTGTCCGGTCTGTATCATATCGACGGCGGAGCCTGTAGCAAAGGCTACGGTCGGAACGCCGCATAACATTGCCTGTCCCAAGATGCCCGGTCCGGAATCTTCCAGTGTCGGGCAAACAAATAACGTTGCTGCATTGAAGGCTTTTACCATATCCTGTTCCGACAGATAACCCAGATATATCATCGGAACAGAATTGAAACTGTTCGAAACAGGGATTTTCTTTCCCGCCGTAACTAATAAATAATCGGTAATTTGCTCTCCCGCCGTTTGCAATTTGCGAGCAAACAACTCTAATGCTTTTTGCAGTTCGGCAAATCCTTTACGTCGTTCATTGACATCGGTGGCGGCGAAGAATATGATTTTCTTGTCAAGCGGCAAATCCAAATCTTTACGTGCTTGCATTTTCGGAATAGGACGAAAAACAGTTTCATTTATCGGCAGAAAGATTAAAGATGCTTTACGATTGATATAAAAATTACATTTTTCAGCGCGTAACTTATCGGTAGATGAAAAGGTCAACACTTGCATATCGGCGGGGAAATTTTCTTTTTTCAATCTAAAATTTCGTTGAGCGATATATTTTTTGGACGCAGTAAGCAGGGCGGGACAATCGTTGCAATCGGTCGTATATCCTTTGCATGTCCACGGATAATGACAACCTCCGGTTATCGGCGCATTATCGACCATTACCCAATACATTTTGGCTTGAGTGAGTTTCGACAGTTCATTTATAGTAGCTGTGTTGATAAAATTACTGACCCAGTGTATGAAAATGGCGTCGGGTCGAAAATCTATTTTCCGCAGGACAGACTTTGCTGAAAAGTTTGATTTCCGTTCGTCGAGATTGTAAAAATAATAATCCGGATCTGTTTTACCTGCTTTCATGTAAGTCTGTATCTTGTGAAATATCAGAATGATTTCATCCAACAATATTTTGATTCTTCGATTAATGGGTTTAATAAATCCGATGATGTCAGGATCGTTTTTGGTTTTGAATACTACTACTAATTTTGAATGATATCCGCGAACATTCATCACTGTATTTAATGCCGCAGCAGCATTACCGGCGCCGCGCAAATCGGTCGAAGTAATATGGAGAATATTTTTGTATGTCCTACTTTTAGTCATTTGTCAAAAAATTTGTGCAAAGGTAAATATTTTTTTCTTATCATGACGCAAATACATAGGCTTTCCTGCGAAAATGAAAAAAAGAGGAATAACTATTGAGAGTCTCGCTATTGCGAAAAAATTAAACAGTAAGTTAAAATAATAGTTAAGTTATATAGAAGTAACCCTTTTCCGAACAAAATGAAAAACAGAAGAATAACTACTGACGAACAGAAAAGTATTACCCTCTTTTTTGTTTATTGCCGGCGGAGAGACCGACGCCCGACCGACAGAATCCGCTTTTACCCTTGTATTGCCGACATCGACGACCACAGCGCCGTCTTTAAATCTCTCAAATCAACATTTTTCTTCGACTTGCGATTTGCAATATATGATTTCGCCGCTTCTTATCTTCCTGTAAAAAAGCGATAAAACTTGAAAATAGATTTGATTAAAAAAATTATAGTATCTTTGGACTGTATTTTACTTACGAATATGGAAGTTTTTGCATATATAGAAAAAGGAAATGAAGATAAAAAAAGATAAGACTAAACTGATTGTGCCGGACAGAATTACGATTCCTTACATCGAAGGCGACGGCGTGGGAGCGGAGATTACTCCCGTAACCCAACGCGTAGTTGATGAATCTGTCGCAAAGGCATATAACGGAAAACGCGCTATAAAGTGGAAAGAGGTGTTTGCGGGTGAAAAAGCGTTCAAAATCACGGGAAACTGGTTGCCGGACGAAACTATAACCGCTTTTCGCGAATACGTTGTCGGAATCAAAGGACCGTTGACAACTCCCGTCGGCGAAGGAATCCGGTCGTTGAATGTGGCGCTTCGTCAGACTTTGGACTTGTACGTTTGCCTTCGACCCGTCCGCTGGTTTAAGGGAGTAATGTCGCCAATCAAAGAGCCTCATAAAGTTAATATGGTTATTTTCAGGGAAAATACTGAAGATATCTATGCCGGAATCGAATGGCGGCAAGGGACGCCCGAAGCGCGGAAATTCCTGCAATTCCTGACCGGCGAAATGGGAGTTTCGAAAATCCGTTTTCCCGAAACATCTTCGTTTGGCGTTAAGCCAGTTTCGCAGGAAGGAACCGAGCGATTAGTCCGTTCGGCGATAGAATATGCTCTGGCGAACAAATTGCCGGATGTTACACTTGTCCACAAGGGTAACATCATGAAATTCACCGAAGGAGGCTTTAAACTCTGGGGATATGCTCTGGCGGAACGCGAGTTTGGCGACAGGGTTTTTTCCATGATTCAATACGACAAAATAAAGAAGAAACAGGGTGAAAATGAGGCATCTAAAGCCTTATCCGAAGCCAAATCGGCAGGGAAAGTAATAATCAAAGACGTCATTGCCGACGCTTTTCTGCAAAACACTTTGTTGACGCCTGAAAATTATTCTGTTATAGCGACGTTGAATCTCAACGGCGATTATATTTCCGATCAGTTGGCGGCTATGGTTGGCGGAATCGGCATTGCTCCGGGAGCTAACATCAACTATTCCAGCGGATATGCCGTTTTTGAGGCAACGCATGGAACTGCGCCCGACATTGCCGGTCAAAACATCGTAAATCCCTCATCGTTACTGCTTTCGTCGGTGATGATGCTCGAATATATCGGGTGGAACGAGGCGGCAAACCTGATAACTTCAGCTATGGAACAGACTTTTGTCAATGGAGAGGCAACCAGCGATTTAGCCCGTTTCATGCCGGACGGGAAAGCGCTTGGAACCACTCAATTTGGCGATACGCTTATAAATTTGATGTAATGATGTAAAAAAATAAATTAATATGAGAAAGGAATATCTTATTTACAAACTGTCCGAAACAGTAAAAACAACATGTAAGATTGATAATGACCTGTTTACGAAATATAATGTAAAGCGCGGGTTGCGCAACGAAGACAGGTCGGGAGTTTTGGTAGGATTGACACAGATAGGCAATGTTGTTGGATATGAACGTCTTCCCGAAGGAGGATTAAAAGCGATTCCCGGAAAATTGTATTATCGCGGTTACGACGTGGATGATATCGTTCACGCTTTGATTGACGAAAAACGTTTTGGTTTTGAGGAAATAGCATACTTAATGCTGTCGGGAGAACTTCCTGATAAAGAAAATCTGCAAAATTTCAGGGAATTGTTGAACGACAATATGCCTCTCGAACAAAAAACAAAGTTATATATCATTGATTTGGAGGGACAAAACATAATGAATATTCTGGCTCGCAGCGTGCTGGAAATGTATAACTTTGACCCCAATCCCGATGATATTTCGCCTGATAATCTTATGCGACAGTCAATTGAACTGATTTCAAAGTTTCCCGCTATTATCGCTTATGCATATAATATTTATCGTCACACCACCTCGGGACATTCGTTGAATATCCGTCATCCGAAAGAGAATCTGTCGATTGCCGAAAATTTCCTGTATATGTTGAAAAGGACTTATACTCAATTGGAAGCCAGAACGTTAGACCTTTTGCTCGTATTGCAGGCAGAGCATGGCGGAGGAAATAATTCAACATTTACCGTTCGTGTGACAAGTTCAACAGGTACAGATATTTATTCGGCTATTGCTGCGGGAATAGGCTCGTTGAAAGGACCTTTGCATGGAGGCGCTAATATTCAGGTAGCGAATATGTTTGCCCATTTAAAGGAAAATATCGCCGACTGGACAAACGAAGACGAAATCGATACATATCTCTCCCGAATGTTGAAAAAGGAAGTTTACGACAAGTCGGGATTGATATATGGCATTGGTCATGCGGTATATACAATCTCCGACCCGCGTGCTATCCTGTTGAAAGAACTTGCCCGCGACCTTGCAAAAGAAAAAGGATTTGAAAAAGAATTTGCTTTTCTCGAACTTTTGGAACAGAGAGCTATATATTGTTTTTGTAAATTCAAAGGGTCGAAACAGGTGTGTTCGAATGTTGATTTGTATTCCGGTTTTGTATATGAAATGATTGGTTTGCCGCAAATCATTTATACTCCGCTGTTTGCAATGGCGCGTATCGTGGGGTGGACTGCTCATCGCATCGAAGAGTTGAATTTTAAAAGTAAACGTATTATTCGTCCGGCGTATAAAAATATTCTTGACGGACAGCAATATGTCCCGATTTTGGACAGGTAATTTATTAATATTTAACTTAGTAGCATTAAAATATTGAAACGGTATAATGTTAAAGCAAAATTTACAGCAAAAAATATTTCAGAAGATTTCGCCTTTGCAGATTCAAACAATCAAACTGCTTGAACTGCCGCTGATTCAATTGGAACAAAGGATAAAAAAGGAATTGGAGGAAAATCCGATTCTGGAGGAAGATGATACAAAAAATATTGAGGAACAACCCGGTGAAGTTGTTGACAGTAACGAAGGCGAACTGTCGTTGGCAGATTATATGACGGACGACGATACTCCAAATTATAAGACAATGATTAACAACAATCCGAGAGACGAACACAAGGAATATTCGACAATGAGCAATTCGGAGGGGTTACAGCAATTGTTGGATGAACAGCTTGCGTTTCAAGACCTTGACGAAAGAGAACAGACTTTGGCTTCGTTCATAATCGGAAGTATCGACAACGACGGCTATCTGAGACGTAATCTCCTCTCAATCACCGATGATATCGCTTTCAAAATCGGAATCGAATCGACAGTGAAAGAGTTGGAGGAGATTTTGAAGATTGTCCAGACGTTTGACCCTCCGGGCGTTGGTGCAAGAACTCTGAAAGAATGTTTACTTATACAGTTGAGAAACAAGGAACAAACAAAAGAAATCAAAACCGCCGAACTTATTCTTGAGGATTGTTTCGACGATTTTTCGAAAAAACATTTTTCCAAAATAATGCTGAAACTCGAAATCGACGAGGATTTGTTGAAGGACGCTGTGCGCGAAATCCTGAAACTCAACCCAAAACCGGGAACAGGATACGAAAATATTTTCGTCGAACAGGCTCAACAGATTATTCCCGACTTTATCCTCGAATACAAAAACGGCAAACTCGAACTTACTCTCAATTCGTACAACATACCCGAACTTCGTCTAAATAAAGATTATGCGAATATGGTTAATAACTATTCGTCGAAGCGCAAACTCTCTCAGGAAGACAAGGATACGATAAATTTTGTGAAACATAAAATCGATTCGGCAAGATGGTTTATTGATTCTATCAAACAGCGACACGAAACTTTATTGAACACAATGTACGCTATCATGGATTTTCAGGTGGAATATTTCAAAACTGGTGATGAAAACGACCTTCGTCCTATGATTTTGAGAGATATAGCATACGAAACGGGATTGGATATTTCGACTGTGTCGAGGGTTGTGAACAGTAAATATGTGCAGTGCGACTGGGGAATTTTTCCTCTGAAATTTTTCTTTTCGGAAGGAATACAGTCCGATGCCGGCGAAGAGGTGTCAACTCGAGAAGTAAAAAATATTATTTTGGAATGTATTGAAAACGAAGATAAACAAAACCCTTTGAAAGACGACGAAATAAAAGAAATATTGAAAACTAAAGGCTATTCCCTCGCCCGAAGAACCATTGCTAAATACAGGGAAAAACTGAATATCCCTGTGGCAAGGATGAGAAGGGAAATTTAATGTAATGAATAAAATGAATAATATTGTATTTGCGACAAAAAACAGACATAAAATAAGTGAGATTCAATCGATTCTCGGCGAAAGATATACGATTGTCTGTCCCGAACAACTCGGATTCGACGGCGAAATTCCCGAAGACGAACCGACTCTCGAAGGAAATGCTTTGCAAAAGGCGCGGTTTATACACAAAATGTTTAATCTTCCCTGTTTTGCCGACGATACAGGATTGGAAGTTAAAGCGTTAAACGGCGCTCCCGGAGTGTATTCGGCTCGATATGCCGGCGAAGGTAAAAAATCGGAAGACAATATCGTCAAACTGCTTAACGAATTGTCGGACAAGGATAATCGTGACGCTCGTTTCAGATGCGTCATTGCGTATATCGACCATTCGGGAACGGAACATCTGTTCGAAGGCATTGTGAACGGGACTATTTTGTTCGAAAAACAGGGCGACGAAGGTTTTGGTTATGACCCTGTTTTCTCTCCTGAAGGGTTTTTGGTATCGTTCGCACAAATGAGTCAAGTCGAAAAAAATCTGATCAGTCACAGAGGGAAAGCTGTGAGTAAATTTGTTGAGTATGTTGGTATATAAATTTGGTGGAGCTTCGATAAATTCTCCCGAAGGAGTTTGTAATCTTGGCAGAATTGTCTCGAAATGTGATGATAAGCTCATTGTTGTTGTTTCGGCAATGGGCAAAACAACTAATATGCTGGAAACTGTAAACGCGGCATGTTTCGAGCGAAATATGGACGAAACTTTGCGAATATTGTCCGGAATTGAGGATTATCATTATAATATGATTGATGGATTGACGGGAATGAGCAACTCTGTGAAAGACAAATTGCGATATTCGATTAAGTCATTGATTGATGGCGTCATAAACTTTGTCGAAAACACTAAAAATCACGATTTCGATTACTGTTACGGACAAATTGTTTCGTTAGGCGAATTGCTGTCGTCAACGATTGTCAACGAATACGTTAACAGTATCGTAAGAACATCGGGACTTGTTGATGCACGGAGTTTTATTACTACCGACAGTTTGTTTCGCGAGGCAAACGTTTATTTCGACAGAACGGAGAAAAAACTTGCGGATATTTTTTCATTTCGCGATAATGTGAATTGCTATATAACACAGGGGTTTATAGGCTCAAATCCAAACGGCGATACAACTACTTTGGGACGTGAAGGCTCGGACTATAGCGCTGCAATAATTGCATCGCTGATGAACGCCAACAGTCTGACTATCTGGAAAGACGTCCCCGGTGTTCTGAGCGCTGACCCAAAACTGTTTCCCGAAGCAAAACTTTTGCCCGAACTGTCGTATAAGGACGCCGCCGAATTGTCGTACTATGGAGCGCAAGTGATGCATCAGAAAACAATCAAGCCATTGGTAAACAAAAATATACCGCTGTATGTAAAGTCGTTTATTGACATTGATTTGCAGGGAACAGATATCTCGTCGAAAAAGCGACTGCAGGATATTCCGGTGATTGCAACAAAAAAAAACCAGATACTGATTTCTATCCTGCCAAAAGATTTTTCTTTCGCACTTGAAGACGCTCTGATCGAAAACCTCCTGATATTGCAACGTTACAGGCTGAAAATCCATCTGATACAAAGCACTCCGCTCTGCATTTCACTCTGTGTGGACGACGGACGCAATACCCGTCTGGCAATCGACGAATTGCGTATCAACGGTCTTGTTCAGTACAATGACAATCTCGAACTGATCACAATACGAAATTATACCGAAAATCTTATAGAACAGTATTCTGGAATTAGGGAAAAATTGATAATGCAACGTGACAGGTCAACTGTCAGGATTTTGCTGAAAAATTAATTAATCTAAAATTTAGTGTATATTTGCACAAAAAATTATATGGCAAAATTACAAAAATATAAGTTTGAACCCGCTGAGGTAGCGGCGCTTGAGTTGGGAAAAAAACCGCCTCAGGCAATAGATATGGAAGAAGCTGTGCTTGGCGCATTGATGATCGAAAAAGGCGCGATAGTCGATATACAGGGTTTGCTTACTCCCGAAAGTTTTTATCTCGAAACACATCAGACAATCTACAAGTCGATTGTTGATTTGGCGTCACGACACGAAGCCATTGATATATATACCGTTGCGGTGGAACTGAAAAAAACCGACAATCTCGAATTTGTCGGCGGCGCATACTATCTTTCGGAACTTACGGGCAAAATCGCTTCGGCGGCGCATATCGAATATCATGCCAAAATCATTGCTCAAAAATATATTCAACGGAGATTGATAGAAATTTCGTCCGAAATACAGCGTGATTCATTTGACGACAAGACAGATGTGAACGACTTGCTCGATTCGGCGCAACAAAAAATCTTCGAAATAGCCGAGCGGAACATGAGAAACGAAGCCAAACTCATATCCAGCATCATCGAAAAAACTATCGAAGAAATGGAAATCGCCTCAGCCAAAGGCGATTTCAGCGGCGTTCCCTCGGGATTTACTTCGCTGGACAGAATCACTTCCGGATGGCAAGCGTCCGACCTGATTATCGTTGCTGCGCGTCCGTCGATGGGAAAAACGGCATTCGTCCTGTCGATGGCTCGTGCGATAGCGGTAGATTTCAACAGAGGCGTTGCATTCTTTTCGATGGAAATGCCGGATATTCAACTCGTAAAACGTTTGATGATAAGCGAAACAGGTATTTCGTCCGAAAAGATTAAAAACGGAAAACTCGAAGATCACGAATGGTATCAGTTGGAAACCAAGATACAAGCTTTGTCGGAAGCGCCTCTGTATATTGATGATACGCCGGCATTGTCGATATTTGAGTTTCGTTCGAAAGCCCGTCGTTTAGTGCAAAATCACAAAATTGAAGTGATCATCATCGACTATCTGCAATTGATGACCGGACCTCCGGGAACAAACAATATGAGAGAACAGGAAGTGTCCGCTATCTCACGCTCGTTGAAAGCAATAGCTAAGGAACTTAACGTTCCGATTATTGCTTTGTCGCAGCTGAACCGTTCGGTGGAAACGCGTGGCGGAAGTAAACGTCCTCAACTGTCCGACCTTCGCGAATCGGGAGCTATCGAACAGGACGCCGACCTTGTCGCATTCATTCATCGTCCTGAATATTATGGTTTTAATGAAGACGAAGACGGAAATTCCTTAGTCGGTATTGCCGAAATCATTCTGGCTAAACACAGGAACGGAGCAACCGGAGAAATAAAACTCCGGTTCCGCAGTGAAGAAGCAAAGTTCTACGACCTCGAAGACCCGGGCATATCATCACTTGTTCAGACAAATAGCGCTCACACTATCAGCTCGAAAATGAATAACGATTTTTCGACAGACAGCATTCAAAATAACAGTTTTCCAGATAATATTTCGGAATTTGATATCGAAAATCCCGAAGCGCCATTTTGAATTGAGAATTGAGAATTGAGAATTGAGAATTTGAATTGTAGATTGTAGATTTACGATTTTAGATTTGCCTTCGGGCGTTCTGAATTGTAGATTGCTTTCGTGCGTAAGCAACAATCTAAAGTCGTAAATCGTAAATCTAAAATAAGTATGAAGTATGAAGTATGAACGCCTTCGGGCGTAAGCAACAATCTAAAATCTAAAATAAGTATGAACGTCTTCGGGCGTAAGCAACAATCTAAAATCGTAAATCTAAAATCTAAAATCTAAAATCTACAATCGTAAATATCTGATGATGCTAATCAGTATGATATTGGCGGCGGCGCTGACTAATGTTCTTGTCGCAATAAACAGTATTTCTTTCAGTTCGAATGTTTCCAGAGTGAACAGCAGCAAGTGATGCAGAAGTATAAGTATCCCGGTATAGATAAAATACGGTACGAAATGAGTTCTGTTGATTGGCGGAATTTCGATTTGATCGCTGGTAGAAATTCTTTTAAGCAGATATGGGCGCGCATAACCCATTGCTGTACAGGCTGCTAAATGCAATCCGAGGTCGCCCGACAACAAGTCCACGCAAAATCCCATCAAAGCGGACAAAAGCAACACCGGCAAACTCGACAAACCGGCGGGAAGAAACAGGATAAACATCAGATATATCTGAATGTTAAGGTAAATCCCGAGATATATGGTGTTGCAGACAAAAATCTGTAACAACAACAATACGACGAAATTTACCCCAACTATCAGCCAGTCTCTACTCATCTTTGTTATTGGAATTGACAGTATAATAGATTTTCATCTGATTCGACAATATTTTCGTGAATCCCTTAACATCCTCGCCTGTAAATGCTTTGTTGATTTCGCCGTATTCTCCAAACTTCGACGACATGAGGTCGTGTTCAGTCCTGCAGCCCGTAACATTAAAATGATATGGCTGTAAAACTACATCAACAGAACCGGTTACATATTTTTGCGAGGATTGCAGAAACGCCTCTATATCGCGCATAACCGGCTCTAAATATTGCGCTTCGTGCATCATCATTCCGTACCAGTTGCCCATTTGGTCTTTCCAGTACTGCTGCCATTTTGTCAGGACATGTTTTTCGAGCAACCGGTGAGCGCTTATAATTATCAGAGCGGCAGCGGCTTCGAACCCTACTCGACCTTTGATACCGATAATTGTGTCGCCGATATGTATGTCACGACCTGTTCCAAACGGAGCGGCTATGTTTTCTATCTCTCTGATAACAAGCTCCGGAGAGAGTTTTTTACCGTTGAGACCGACAGGTTCGCCGTTTTCAAATTCGATGCTTATTTTTTCCTTACCCTGCTTAACTGCTTGAACCGGATAGGCTTCTTCCGGCAGGACGCCATCGGACAATAATGTTTCGGCGCCGCCAACGCTCGTTCCCCATAAACCCTGATTGATAGAGTATTTCGCTTTTGCCCAGTTATAACTGTAGCCGTGTTTCGACAGATAATCAATCTCTTCCTGCCTCGACAGTCGAAGATCGCGGATAGGAGTGAGTATTTCGATTTCGGGAGAAATGACCTGAAACACTAAATCGAAGCGAACCTGATCGTTACCGGCGCCGGTGCTTCCATGAGCGACGTATGCAGCTCCGATTTCCCTTGCACGGTCAACGATAGCCAAAGCCTGAAAAATGCGTTCGGAACTGACCGATAAAGGATACGTATTTTGGCGCAGTGAATTTCCGAAAATCATGTATTTGATTCCTTTTTCGTAAAATTCTTTCACTTTGTCGATGTTAATGTGTGAAATGGCGCCCAAGTCAAGCGCCTTTTTTTCAATCGTTTTCAATTCTTCCTGATTGAAACCGCCGGTATTTACCAAAGCGGTATGCACTTCCAGATTTTTTTCGTTTTTCAGATACTGGACGCAAAATGACGTGTCCAAACCTCCGCTGAATGCTAATAATACTTTATTGTTCATTATGTTATCAATATTTTATTCATTATCAAATTAATTAAAAACCTGATGATTTCAATCGTAAACCGCAATCTTCTTCAAGTCCGTACATCAGATTCATATTCTGCACGGCTTGTCCCGAAGCGCCTTTTATCAGGTTGTCTATTATACTCGTAATCAAAATTTTATTGCCGTGTTTACTGATGTTGAGCAGACATTTGTTCGTATTCACAACGTCCTTCAGGCTCACCGATTTGTTTACCACGTGAGTGAAAGGGTGAGCGGCATAAAAATCGTTGTATAATTCCACAATATAGCGTTCATCCTTAGCGCAATCGGTGTACAGGGATGCAAAAATTCCACGCGTGAAATTTCCTCGCAAAGGGATGAAATTCAATTCCGGAATATTTCCCTGAATCTGTTTCAGGGTTTTGTTTATCTCCTTGAGATGCTGATGCGTAAAAGGCTTATATACAGACAAATTATTTTCGCGATAACTGAAATGTGAAGTCTCGCTCAACGAGCGTCCCGCGCCTGTCGAGCCTGTGATTGCATTGATATGTACTTCGTTATTCAACAAATTTGCCGAAGCCAGCGGAATCAAAGCCAACTGTATAGCCGTCGCAAAACATCCGGGATTAGCAATATTTTGAGCTTCAATTATATGTCGTTTATTTACCTCCGGTAATCCGTACACAAAATTTCGGCTTTCCGCACCGTCGTCAAATACCGTATTAATCCGGAAATCGCTCCCTAAATCAATGATTTTCGTATTTTTGTCGAAATGATTGTTCGACAAAAATTCCCTCGAAATTCCATGTCCGAGACACAGAAAAAGTACATCAACCGGTTTCAGTTTGTCAGTGAAATGTAAATTAGTATCGCCAAGCAAATCAGTGTGTACCGAACCGACCGATAGCCCCGGATTCGAAACGCTGTACACAAATTCCACGTCCGCAAAAGGGTGATTTATCAATATTCTAAGGAGTTCTCCTGCTGTGTATCCGGTTCCTCCCGTAATTCCAATTTTCAATTTATTTCGCATTCTGTCACAGAATTTTTGGCGCAAAGATAAGTCTTTTTTGACAAAAATGTTGCATTTCAAAAAAAATACTTACCTTTGTACGCTTTTATTACTGATAAAACTGGGGATGTTTTTGGTTTTGACAGCAAGGTTAGATTGAAATGTAAGCACGTCGAGCGTTGTGATTTAGCTCGTTAATCTCAGGTCTCAAGCCATTAATTGGCAACAACAACTATGCTCTCGCAGCCTGATTTACACCAAGTGTAACGGCTTAATCCGACGACCCAAGGCTGGTCGTTGGACGAGAATCTCGCAAAAGACCCGCCTTTCGGTATTTTGATTTTGAGGTTTCATACATAGGAAGGATAGTGTGCGCGACACCTTTAAACGTACGCAAAAATTTCAAAGGCTAAGGATAAAACCGATGGCTTCTTATCATGTTTTATCCCGACAAAATGAAAAGAAGATAAACGCGTAGAAAACATTTGGTCACTTGTTTGGACGCGAGTTCGACTCTCGCCATCTCCACGATAGGGGTTAAGTCGCTCAAAATAAGACTGTTACAGGGCGCAAAAAAGTGGTAAGATACACTAAGATACACTAAGGATACATTTAAAAATAAGTTGGTAAGAATCAGAGTGTTACAAATAGCCAAAGCGACTTAAACGTATCGGAATGATAATTAACCGCAATTAACCGCAATGTTATGGCTGATGCTTTAGTAGAGATAGAGTCTATAGCTAGCGCAATAGAAGGTTTACGGGAAGAAATATAATTATTAAAACGGGGGACTGGGAATATTGCAGTGCCCTAAAAAAAGAACTGTAGGAAATAAAGTTGGATAAAGATAATTGGCGTTATTGCTTATATGGTAAGTAAAATATTATAAATTAATTAAATGGATTTGGAAATAATAAAGAGCCGGAATGGGAAAATATCTCATCACAATTTGTGATGACATCGCGTTCGAAACGCCCAAAGTCAGCTTTGCCGTTTGCCTTTACCGAACTGGGTGTCGCCATGTTAAGCAGCGTATTAAATTCCGGTGCGGCAATTGAAACAAACAAAGATATTATGCGTGCGTTCGTTGCATTGCGTCAATATGCCTTGAGCTATGCGGAACTCAACCAAAAATTAGAGCAATTTATGATTGAAACAAATATGCAATTCAATGAAATATATCAAGCTTTGACCGAAATTGCAGAACAGAAGAAAGCAAACGAAAAGCCTCGCCGCCGGATAGGGTTGTCTTTGGAAATCAAAATGAAGAAAATGATTTTGAAAAATTAAAATCATAAATCCACGTTCCGCATAATTTCTCTCCATCTCCACAATAGCATTTAAGCCAAAAAGCAAAATAAAATCAATACATTTGTTGCCGACATTTGTGTTCTTTTTAATAAAAATACTCCTTCTCTTTTACTAACATACTAATGGTTAAGTTACTGAACAAAAAAATTGCACATTTCATTGAAACGGTTTAACTTTGCACATTAAATACTGACAACAGTAGATGAAATTTCTAAAAAATTAAGTATATGACAAAAAAATTGGTTCTATTATTAAGTATTGCAGTGATATTTACGCAAACAATCACTGCGCAGGATTCTCCCGAATGGGCGAAAGATTTGATTATTTGCGAGATTGCTACTCGCGGTTTTACGTCTCCCGATGGACCCGAAAGCGGCAATTTCAAGGGTGTACAGGAGAAATTGCCTTATCTTCAAAAGTTGGGAATCACCGGTATCTGGCTGACAGGCACAAATCTCGGCGACCCGAAACATTTCTACAACATTTGGACGCAGTACGCTTGCGTCGATCCGGCTAAACTTGATCCGGCATTGGGGACGTCCGGCGAATTTAAGGCGCTCATCGACGAGGCGCATCAGCGTGGTATCAAAGTATTTATGGACGTCATTACTCACGGAGTGATGAACGACAGCCCGCTGAT
Source organism: Prevotellaceae bacterium (assembly GCA_031270335.1). Taxonomy (GTDB): domain Bacteria; phylum Bacteroidota; class Bacteroidia; order Bacteroidales; family UBA932; genus JAIRLF01. The sequence continues at coordinate 24,037 of JAISXV010000150.1, forward strand.
TAAGGAACATCCCGAATGGTTTCGCGGAGGCAGTTGGGGAATGACCGATTTCGACTGGTACGGTAATCATAAAGATTTGGATGACTGGTGGGTTAAGACTTTTACCGACTGGGTCGTTGATTATGGTATTGACGGTTATCGTTTGGACGTCAATATTTATCGTCCCGATCTGTGGAAACTCATCAAGCAGAACGCAGTCGGCGCCGGTCATCCGATTGTGGTTTTCAATGAATCGTGGGTTCACAGCGAAGGTTCCGGCGATTTTTTGCAACGAATGGTAACGCTCTCGAATCAACGCATGGGACCCGATATGAATGTGTTGCTGCACCGGGATGTTACAAAGCATTATCAACAGTTTGACTATTTCCGTATTCTTGAAGTCGAAATTCAATACACGGACAAAAGCGCAGATCATGGCTATTTTGACGTCAAACCGTTTTTAGACGCTGCCATTGTCGGACATTACGACCCAAACCCGAAAGGCGCTTTGAAACTGACTCTACTCAATTCGCCCGTTCAGCCGACGCTCGAAAAACAGGAACCACAACGCCTGCTTATCGAAGGAGTAAATCCCGACAAAGTAATCCGCCGTGTCAGCATCCGTCCGCTTGGATGGAATTTGCGATATAACTTCGGGATACAAGGTTCGTTACTCGCAGGATTCACAGGCAGTTCCCGTTACGAAATGGAAATCACGCCGTTTGTTCCCGACAGGTTGCTCTATTCGACACAACTCTCAAGTCACGACGACGGCTGGGAAGGTTCTCCCTTAGACAAAAATCCCTACGTCGCCGAAGGCAGTCGCTCGATGTTCGGCTACAGTTGCCTGTTTACGCCGTCGATACCGCTGTTTATGAGCGGCGAAGAGTTTAATGCCGATTATATTCCATTGCCCTCGCACACGCCCGACCTCTGGGGAAAAGGCGAACAGGGAAAAGGTCGCTGGCTATACGCTTCGATGATTGACTGGGAACAACTTAAACAGCCGTCGAAACAGGATATGCTCGACGACGTAACGCGAATGATAGCAATCCGCAAAGCCGACGTCGACCTTTTCCGTCCGCTGACCTCCGACAAAAAACCGCCTTTGAAAACGGTAGCATTGCAGACGACAGGCGTCGATAAGGATTCAATACCTGTGCCTTACATGTTGTATAACGAGCGTAAAGCCATTGTTGTTTGCGGCAACACAACGGACATGACCGTAAAAGGCGTTTTGAATATTTCGCTTGCCGGTACGCCGCTCGAAAATGCAAAGCGACTTCAAATCACCGACCTTTGGAACGGCGGTAAAGCCAAGCGTATCAAAGCTGAAGATTTGCAGAAATATCCTGTTGTCATGAAACCCGACAAAACAAAACGTGGCGGAGTTGCCGTGTTGAAAATCGAAGTCGTGCAGTGATGCAATCGGACAGGAAAATAAAAAATAAAAAAATAGTGTTATAATAGGATTTTGCATAACACTATTTTTTTTGTTATTTTTTCACTGGTTACAAAGGAGGTTAGTTAAAAAAGAGAGGCATCAAGGAGAAAATAAAATAAAATAGGGTTGAAACAAAATATGAGAAGTTTCCCATGGAAGATGCCCCTCTAGATCTCAATAAAAAAATCCTTTTTTCAAAAACTACGAACCCAACTTCGCTACAAAATCAAGGGCGCAAAGGTACATATTTTTTTTGAATATAAACCAAAAAAATAATCACCATGCGAACAGATTTAATGATTTCATCAATATATTTACTTCTTTTTTAATATCTTGCAATATGTTTTTATTTTCGATATTAGATAAAACTTTATCAATAAAAAGCACAATATTTTCCATATCGGCTTCTTTTAAACCACGTGTTGTGACGGCTGCGGCGCCAAATCGCAATCCCGAAGTCTGGAATGGCGAGCGGCTGTCGAACGGCACCATATTCTTGTTTGTGGTAATATCTGCCTCAACCAAAACCTTTTCCGCCTGTTTACCCGTCAGGTCGGGAAATTTCGACCGTAAATCTACAAGCATCAAGTGGTTGTCGGTGCCGCCGGAAATGACTTTATATCCTTTGTTTATAAGAGCGTTAGCCATTGCTACAGCGTTCTTTTTCACCTGTAACTGATATTCCTTATACTCCGGTTGAAGCGCTTCGAAAAACGATACCGCTTTGGCAGCGATAACGTGTTCGAGAGGACCGCCCTGTATTCCCGGGAAAACAGCGGAATTAAGTATCTGCGACATCAGTTTCACTTGACCCTTAGGCGTTTTGAGATTCCATGGATTTTCGAAATCTTCGCCCATCAGGATAATGCCGCCACGAGGACCTCTCAGCGTCTTGTGCGTGGTAGAAGTAACGATGTGAGCGTGTTTCAATGGATTATTCAAAAGCCCGGCGGCAATAAGCCCCGCAGGATGAGCCATATCGACCATCAACAAGGCGCCGATTTTATCGGCGATATCTCTCATGCGGGCATAATCCCATTCTCTCGAATATGCCGAAGCGCCGCCCACTATCAACTTGGGTTTATGCTCGAGCGCCGTCTTTTCCATTGCGTCATAGTCAATGAAACCGTTTTCATCTACTCCGTAAGACACTGCTTTAAACCACATTCCCGAAATGTTGACGCCCGAACCGTGAGTTAAATGTCCTCCATGCGACAAATCAAGTCCCATAAACGTGTCGCCCGGATTCAGGCACGCCACAAACACCGCCATATTCGCCTGCGCTCCCGAATGAGGCTGAACATTTGCATATTTAGCATCAAACAATTGACAGACACGGTCGATAGCTAATTGTTCCGATTTGTCCACGACTTCGCAGCCGCCGTAATATCTTGCTCCCGGATAACCTTCGGCATATTTGTTGGTCAACACCGAGCCCATGGCTTGCAACACCTGGTCGCTGACAAAATTTTCGGACGCAATCAGTTCTATTCCCGATATTTGTCGTTTCCGTTCTTCGCTTATTAAGTCAAATATTCTGCTGTCTGTTTTCATTCGTTATTTAATTATTTTTTACCTATTACTATTGTATTGAACGAGTTGGGTTCTAATATGGGTTTAATATTGTATCCGTCGATTTTGATTGCCGGATTGATTACAGTATCTTTATCGTTTTGTATCATAAGCACGTAACTGTTGTCGGTATTTCTGAAAACCAACAGGTTGGTGAATGTTCCCGAGGTTGCCAGACGTTGAGCGCCGGGCAGTACGTAATGGCTCAGATGTTTCAAAAGATAATATTCGTATGTAAACTTGTAGGTTTTATTTTCCTTGTTTACAGTGACTAACGAATTTTGTCGCCATCCCCAGCGGCTCATGCCTCCTTCTTCGAGCGAGGTGTTCCAATAATCGTACACATTTGTTCCGTTGTTGAGATAATGTTTCATCAATCCCCATGAATAACAGCATAATTTCCAGTCGTTTTGACCGTTGCCGCATTCCTGTTCGGTCTGGTAGAGTTTGATGGTGGGATATTTTTTGTGAATGGCGCTTATGGACTTTTTCCCAGCCCATTGAAAACCGACGCCCGTAATGTATTGACTGCTTTTGGGGTCTTGCAGCAGGGTATCGACCATTGCCGGAGTTGGGCGTTCCATTGTGCCAAACATCAGTTCTACGTCGAGTTGCTTCATTGCCGGTCCAAGATACTCGCCTACAAACTTGTTAAGCCCCGACGACAGCCATGTACAGCTCGGAAACGGCTGGCACGAGTTAAATTCGTTTTGCGGCATGACCATCGCTATCGGAATATTTTCGTTGCGATAGGCTTCGATAAATTTCGAGAAATACAGTGCATACGCCTTAAAATAAGCGTCTTCCTGAATAAACATGTTTACGCCTTCACGACTGACCTGTTCGGGTTTGATGTCGTTGCGATACGCCGAATCGAAAAACGAACTCGTTGGACAGCAGGCGTAATGTTTGTTGTATTTCATCCATGTGGGAGGCGACCATGGCGATGCCCAGACTTTCAGTTTTGGGTTGTATTTCAGCGCGTTCTTGATGAAGGGAACAAGCGTTTTCCTGTCATTGTCGATACTGAAATTTTTCATTTCGAAATCGCCGTCGGTTTCGTTGTACGAATACCAGTTAAGCGAAAAGTCATTGGCGCCCACAGGCATACGGCAAACGGTAAAATTTGCTCCAGCGCCCGGCTCGAAAAGTTCTTTCATGATCTTTTCCCGGTCGGCGTCGTTCAATGCGCTCAACGATGTCCATCCCAATTCGTTGAAGCATGTTCCGAACCCTTCAATTGTCTGTTTGGGATTCTCAATGTCAACTTCTACATCGAAATTGTTGTTGTCAATAAATTCAATACTGTCGGCATTTTGCAGTTTCCACGAGTATTCTTGCGTCGAAACGACCCATTGAACAGAAGGTTTGTTGTTGCAGGCAACAAATAGCCCGCACATAAAAATCAAAGTAAAAGTAATATTTTTCATCTCTATTAATATTTATATAGTATTATTATTCAAATCAATCAATCATTTTATAACCATCGTTTTCGGCGGTAAAGGTACTAATTTATTTTAAATACTCAAATAAAAGATTTTTATATCCAGATTTATAAATAATCACATTTGCACATTAATCCATTCATACTGGTTTTGCATATAATGCATAAACCGGATAAAATCTTCATTTGTAATGATTAGCGATGCAGTATTGACACATGGATGAAAACTCAGTCGTTCTGCTTTTTTGAGATTTTCATCTATAAAGACATGTACATGACGTCCTTCGTCGTAAATCAGACCGAAAGGCGTTACCGACCCGGGCATTACGCCCAGATATTTCAACATTCGCTGTTCGGAAGCAAAACTTAATTTGCCTTGCCGCAGTTGTTTTTCGATTCTGTGAATATCCATATCGCAGTCACAATCAAGGATAACCAGATAATGCTGATTTCCTTTGTGATTTCGGAAAAACAAGTTTTTACAATGTTTGGCGTCATGTCCGGACCAGTATTGTTTAGCGATTTCAATGGTCGGCGCAGGAGGATGCTCCAGATATTCAAACCGGATATTTAACTTCGCAAGTAGCTGATACAATTTGTCATGTCCATTCATTTTGCATAACTGCTAAAATATTCTTCGCTAAACTATTGTCACTGTAATCGACTTCAAAACTGCATCGTCGGACGAGCCGCCATACAGGATTTCGTATTTACTCGGCTTGACGGTCATTTTGTTTGTTTGCGGGTCGAAAAACTCGAATGAGTTTGGTTCCAGCTTAATCGCAACAGATTCACTGGCTCCCGCCTTAACATTGATACGCTTGAACGCCCGCAAACTCTTGATTGGACCTTCGGCGTCCTGTGGGTTACGGATATACACCTGCACAACTTCGTCGCCATTGAGCGACCCTGTGTTTTTGAGGTCGAAACTCAGCGTGACCGTTTCTTTCTTTTTGATACTGCTTTTGCTGAGGTTTGCCGTTCCATACTCGAAAGTCGTGTAACTCAGTCCATATCCGAAAGGATACAGCGGTTCGCCTTTGAAATACCGGTAAGTCCGTCCTTTCGACATGTCGTAGTCTTCGAAATCAGGCAGTTGCTCCGACGAAGCGTAGAATGTCAACGGCAACCGTCCTGCCGGATTATAATCTCCGAAAAGAACGTCGGCGACAGCAATTCCGCCCTGTTGTCCACCATACCATGCGTTAATCATGGCGTCGGTGAGTTCAGCCTCGCGGGTCAAAGCGAATGTGCTTCCCGTACAGATGACAAACACTACCGGTTTGCCGAGTTTGGCGAGCGCCTTCAACAAATTGACCTGTACCTGCGGCAAATCAATGTTCGTACGGTCGCCGCCCTTGAATCCGGGATAGTTCACGCTCATTTCTTCACCTTCGAGGAAACGCGAAATGCCGCCGACGAAAACAATTGCGTCAGCGTCTTTAACCTTCTGCGCCACCGCTTCGTAATTGATATCTTTCAGGTAACCGAAATCGAAATTCAATGCGCCGTTTCCCTTGTCTGCTTTGAAGAACTCTATCAGAATCGGGTATTTTTGACCCTTATTCACTTTCAGCAGATAAGTATCTTTGAACGATTTGTTATCCTGTCCCCAACGGTCGATGACCTTTTGATCGCCGACAGTCAGACGATAGCCGTCGCTTCCCGAAATCCGGAAAATAACTTCGCCCGCTTCGGTAGCGGTAAACGTCGATGCAAATTTAGCGGAGAAATTGTTGAGATTCACTCCCGGAACGAAAACAGTATTGCCGCCGGTGTGGAACTCAAACGGTTGTGAGATTTGGGATGTAGCCGCCACATCGCCTGTGAAATCCTTGGTATTCCAGAACGTAGCCTTGAAACCCTGTTTTCCGCTGTACACGCTTTTGTTAAACTGGCTGAAAAACACTTTGTCGTCCACCAGGTCGCATCCTTTTTCGTAAATCACAGCGCCTTCCGGCAATTTTGCCTGTATCCCCTGAAGGATGGTGACCGTTTTTGTCGGCGTGCCGGAATAGTTTGCCCACAACATCACGGAATCGTTTGCGTTAGGTCCGATTACGGCTACTTTTTTCAAATCTTTCGACAGCGGCAAAGTTTTGTTTTTGTTGCTCAACAGCACTATTGATTTGCGAGCCATTTCCAGCGCTTTGGCTTTGTGTTCTTCGCTTTCGACCACAGAATAGGGTATCGACGACCACGAAACATCTTCGTCCTTGTCGAACAGCCCCAGTTGAAAACGTGCGCGTAACAGCCTGAATACCGCAACGTCGATTTGCTTTTCGGAAATCAACCCGGCTTTGCATGCGTCAACAATCGTTCTGTAAACGCCTCCACATTCGAGGTCGGTTCCGGTGATAACGGCGTCAGCGGCTGCTTCTTCCGCTGTTTTGTGAGTGCCATGCCGTCCTTCCCTGAAAAAGTCGTCGATAGCTCCGCAGTCCGATACGACCACATTGTCGTAACCCCATTCCTTGCGGAGAATATCCACCAGCAGCGTATTGCTTCCGCAGCAGGGTTTGCCTTCGAAACGGTTGTAGGCGCACATCACTTCCTTGACTTTGGCTTCGGTCACTAATGCTTTAAACGCAGGCAGATAAGTCTCGTACAAATCGCGTTTCGAAATATTTTCAGCGTTGTACGAATGCCTGTTCCATTCCGGTCCGCTGTGGACGGCGTAATGTTTTGCGCAAGCGTGGGCTTTGTTGTACTTGCCGGTCAAATCGCCCTGTAACCCGCGCACAGCCGCAACGCCAATCCTGCCTGTCAGGTACGGGTCTTCGCCATACGTTTCCATTCCCCGTCCCCAGCGCGGGTCGCGGAAAATGTTGATGTTTGGCGTCCAGAACGTCAGTCCCCGATAGCGTCTCAACTCGTTTTTGTTTTTAAAATCATGATGTTTGGCACGCGCTTCGTCGGAAACGATGTCAAACATTTCGTACACGGCATTGTCGTCAAAAGTGGCAGCCAATCCGATAGATTGCGGAAAAACAGTAGCCTGTCCCGCGCGTGCAACTCCATGCAGAGCTTCGTTCCACCAGTCGTAAGGCGGAATCCCCAAACGTTCGACGGCTGCGGACTTGTTAGTCATCAACGACACCTTTTCTTCCAGTGTCAATCGGTTCAACAAATCTTTCGCCCTCTTGTCAAAACTCAACGACGTATTCTGATACGGAAAACCGCCGTCGCTGTTACTGCAGCTCACAAATGCGAGCGCTAAAAACGACAGTAGAATAAATGTTCGAATTTTCATCTTTTCTTGTAATTATTTTGAAAATTAGACTAAAAATTTTGCTGCAAAAGTAATACAATTTATGATAATTTAAAGGAAGAACTCCGGAATCAAAAATATTTCATAATTTTGCGCTCTGTAATAACATATAATAAAAGTATAAATATGGATTCAGAAAAGATAAATGGATGATAAAAATTTCAAAGGTCATGCCTCTCTTTTAATTGCTTACGTCATTTTCGGGCTGAATACGCCAATAACCAAAGCCATACTGACGCACGGAGAAACATCGGCAATGGCGTTGACGTTTTACCGGTTTGCGGGAGCGGCGGCGCTTTTCTGGCTGGCGTCATTGTTTGTCAAACGCGAACGCGTCGGCGTCCGGGATATTATTTTGCTGAGTATAGCGTCGTTGTTTGCGATAGTAATCAACCAGACGTCGTTTATCATGGGACTTTCGATGACTTCGCCTATCGACGCCTCGGTTATCACCACTCTTGTACCGATAATGACCATGATTTTTGCGGCTTTTTTCCTCAAAGAACCGATAACGTGGAAAAAAGTTATCGGCGTATTAGTCGGGGCATTCGGAGCTTTACTGCTGATTTTCAACGGTAATATAGTGTCGCACAATTCGGCGAGCGTCGAAGGCAATTTGCTGTGCATGTTGAGCTGTCTTGCTTTTGCGATATATCTGACGGCGTTTAAGAGGCTGATTGTTCGCTACAGCGCTGTAACATCGATGAAATGGATGTTTCTGTCGGCGACGGTTTGCAGTTTTCCGTTTTGCTGGAGCGACATATCGGCAATCAATTACGGAACAATTCCGGCAGACATATATATACGTATAATATTTGTTGTTCTCATGGCAACGTTTGTCTCGTATCTGCTGATTCCCGTCGGACAGAAACTGCTGCGTCCTACGATAGTCAGCATGTACAATTATTTACAGCCACTTGTATCCTCGTTTGTCGCCGTCCTGCTTGGCATGGATACTTTCGGCTGGGTAAAAAGCATTGCCGCCGTTTTGATTTTTATGGGGGTTTATATTGTGACGCAAAGTAAGTCGCGCGCACAAATGGAACAAGAAAAAATTGATAAATGTAAAGCACTGATATTAAGCGATTTTACAATAAACAGCAATAAATTTTCATAAAATATTCGACAAATATTTTGTGGGAATAAAAAAAAGCAGTACCTTTGTCCCCGCTTTTGAAGGCAAAAAGATGCCCGAAAGCATGTTCATTGAATTATGAAACAAATGATTAAAGCCGATGTAGCTCAGTTGGTCAGAGCAGCTGATTTGTAATCAGCTGGTCGGGGGTTCGAATCCCTCCATCGGCTCGTTAATCGTTTTTTGGGGAGATACCAAAGTGGCCAACTGGGGCAGACTGTAAATCTGCTGTCGTACGACTTCGTAGGTTCGAATCCTGCTCTCCCCACGAAAATCAGTATGCGCGGAAGTAGCTCAGTTGGTAGAGCATCAGCCTTCCAAGCTGAGGGTCGCGAGTTCGAACCTCGTCTTCCGCTCTAAGAAAAGGTAAAGGGAAACGCCTGCGTAGCTCAGAGGTAGAGCACTTCCTTGGTAAGGAAGAGGTCATGGGTTCAATTCCCATCGCCGGCTCAGAATGAATTAAGAATTAGAAATTTAAGAATAATAAAAGAATAATAATTTTAACGTTAAAAATGATTCATAATTATGGCAAAAGAAAAATTTGACAGGTCCAAGCCGCACGTAAATATTGGTACCATCGGTCACGTTGACCATGGTAAAACTACTCTTACTGCCGCTATTACCTCTGTTTTAGCTAAACAAGGCTACAGTGCCGAAGTCCGCACTTTCGATTCGATTGACAATGCTCCCGAAGAAAAAGAAAGAGGTATAACTATTAACACTGCTCACGTTGAGTATCAGACGGCTAAACGTCATTATGCTCACGTTGACTGCCCCGGTCACGCTGACTACGTCAAAAATATGGTTACAGGAGCTGCCCAGATGGACGGCGCTATTTTGGTTTGTGCCGCTACCGACGGCCCTATGCCCCAAACTCGTGAACATATTCTGCTGGCTCGTCAGGTGAACGTTCCCCGTATCGTTGTTTTCATGAACAAAGTTGATGCGGTTGATGATCCCGAAATGTTGGAATTGGTCGAAATGGAATTGCGCGAATTGTTGAACTTCTATAATTTCGACGGTGACAACCTTCCTATTATCCAAGGTTCTGCATTAGGCGCATTGAACGGCGACCCACAATGGGAAGCAAAAGTACTTGAATTGATGGACGCGGTTGACGAATATATTCCTATTCCTCCGCGCGACAACGAAAAACCGTTC
>JAISXV010000186.1 GCA_031270335.1 Prevotellaceae bacterium
CTGACCTGCATCAACTGCTGACGTACAGAACGAACAACAGTGTTTTCCAGTTCACGCGCAGAAGCGTTTTGTCCCGAAATCTGCACAGTAATCTCCGGAATGGCAATATCCGGCAAAAGCGACACAGGTATATTCATGTAAGTGATGATTCCCAGAATGAAAAACGCTGTGAATACCATCATTACAGATGTGGGTCGTTGTATGAAATACCTAAACATAAGTCTTAAAAGTTAAGAGTTAAGAACTAAGAACTAAGAGTTGGACTGCCGTAGGCTGTGTAACTTCCCATGCCGTTTTTCCTTTTCTTTTCAACATATATTTAACAAATTTCTCAGCCTGCTCCGCAGACCAAAATTTCTTTTTTCTTTTTCTTTCTACTTTCATATCTTTCTTTAATTCATAAACTTTTTAACTTAACTCTTAGTTCTTAACTCTTAGTTCTTAACTTCCTTAGATTTAAGTGTTTTAATTGTTGCGACAAGCATAGCTATTAATTCGTTACAGTCGGCACACAAGCTTTCATACAGATTTGATTCGATATAATTTCCTACTTTAATTAATGCCAACCAATAATCCGTTTCGTTAGCCTCTTTAAGTGCGATACTGAATTTATTGATAAAATCAGCATTACTTTGAGCATATTCTGCTTCACGAATCACACCGCCAATTGCTGTTCCGCTTCTCAATACCTGTTTAGCAAGTACATATTCATTTTTATTATGAAGAAATTGAGCAAGTTTCACAATCCTTGCAGCAAATCCAAAACTTTTATCTCTCAATACAGATTCCTTTTTCATATCTTTATATTATTAATAGTATTACATTTTTAAAACTTTTAAACTTAACTCTTAGTTCTTAACTACTATCGGTGCGTCGTGGGCTAAATTGAAGTTTCCTTCGTAGATAATCTGGTCGCCTTCGTTCAGACCTTCCGTGATGACGTAACTGTCGGAATTTTCCTGCGCTGTTTGCACATACACCCATGCTGCTCTGTCGTTTTGAAGCCGGAACACAACTTTTTTGTTGTTACGCAGTACGACGGCAGATTTCGGGACAACCAACTGTTTGCCGAGCAAAAGCTGTACTCTGACTTTCACGTTCATACCTTCGTACAACTTGTTATCCTTATTGCTGATAATCGCTTTCACGTTGACCATTGAGTTTTTGTCCACAATGGGATTGATTTCCGAAATATATCCTTCGACAATATATGACGACATCGAAACCGGCAAAACAAGTACCTTATATCTCAGACCGATACGTGGCAATTCGCTTTCCAGAACGTTGAACGTCACTTCGGGATTGCGGTTGTCAATAATCGTACAGAAGGCATCGGAACCGGGCAAATTATATTCCTTGACTTTCAAGTTGGCAACCACGCCGTCGAACGGAGCATACAGAGTGGCGGCGTCAAGATTATATTCGGCAATGACATAGTTATTGTGGCTTTGTTCGTAATTGCTTCTGATTTTGATAGTTTTCATGACGTCGGCAGAAATTTTCGCTGTGTCGGTTATCGAATAACCCTGTCCGATAAGTGCGTCCAGCAAGTCGAGTTTTGCCCGTTCCAGCGCTTCCATTGCCTGACTTTTGGCGATTTCCAACTTAAACTTGTCGAGTTCGGCTAACTTTTGTCCTTTGGTAACACGGTCGCCGTTTTTCACATAGATTTTACGGATAATCTCCTGTGATTGAAACCTTAATTCCGCCTTGTTTATAGCGGCAACTGTTCCGTTGGAAATCAATTCATAACTGAAATCACGATATTCCAACAATTTTGTCTTCACTTCTGTAGCTTTGTTCTCTACATTCGTTGTCGTTTTCTCTCCGGACTGCTCTTCCTGCTCTTTTTTCGATGCGCATGAAAGTAAACAAAATACTATCGCCGGATAAATGATACTCCTGAGTGTCATACTGTTAATATCTATTTTAATGAACTTTTTTTATCTGCGAAATTATTAATTCGTCGTACAAAGATATATATAATTTTAATACGATGAACTTTTTTTTATGATGTTATATCACGTATTATCAAAAATGTATTATTTTTGTGTATTGATAATAAAGACATGACAAACAATATTTTATTAATAGACAATGTTTTACATTAAATAAAAGTCGCCATGAAAGCATCTTCTTTTTCCATAATTCTTTCTTTTGCCTGCCTGATGATAATTGGAATCTTCCTGATTCCGAAACTTCCTGTCAAACTGAATCCTTCACGACAACTTCCGGAGGTCAATATAATGTTTTCGATGCCCGGACAGTCGGCACGCGTAGTCGAGATGGAAGTAACCTCGAAGGTCGAAGCCATGATGAACCGTGTAAAGGGAGTCAGAGGAGTTAATTCGCTGTCGTTCACCGGGCGCGGGCGAGTGACAGTGAAGTTGTCGAAACACGTCGACCCAGATATAGCGAGGTTCGAGATATCGACAATTATCCGTCAGATGTGGCCGTCGCTACCACAGGGCGTCAGTTATCCATATATCTACATGTCAGGCACAACGAGTAACGAATCTGTTCAGCCGTACTTGCGTTACACTGTCAATGCGCCATTTTCGCCGGTACAGATACAGGAGTATATCAACGACAATCTGAAACCAAAACTGTCCGAAATACACGGCATCGACCGCATTGATGTTTCGGGCGCAAGTCGAATGATTTACAGGCTGGAATACGATTATACACTGTTGCAGAACATGAAAGTCACGGTCGGCGATATTCAGTCGGCGATTAATTCGTATCTTGGCAGGGAATTTTTCGGAACCGGCAAAATAACAGACGAAAATAACGACGAACAATGGATTCGTATCGCTCTGATTTCGGAAGACCGGACTCAACCGTTTGACCCTTCGGTTATTCAGGTGAAAAATATCGAAGGACGAATCATTTATCTCAACAATCTGGTGAAAACCACTTATGAAGAAGAGGAAGCATCGAGTTTTTTCCGTATCAACGGGCTTAATTCCATCTACCTTTCGCTGACGGCAAAGGACGACGCCAATCAACTCGCTTTAAGCAAACTGACAAAAGAAACGCTGGAAAGTTACAAGAAAAATTTTCCCGAAGGATACGAACTGCATTTATCGTATGATGCCGGAGAATATCTTCAGGAAGAAATGGATAAAATCTATTTTCGTTCGGGATTGACCGTTTTGATTCTTGTGATTTTCGTATTTTTCATGTACCGGAATCTAAAATATTCTTTACTTATAATATCTTCATTAGTAGCCAATATCGCCGTCGCTACGATTTTTTATTACCTGTTCGGGCTTGAGATGCAACTGTATTCTCTGGCAGGATTGACCATTTCGCTGAACCTGATTATCGACAATACAATCATCATGTCCGACCAGATTATCAGACGAGGTAACAAAAAGGCATTCATGGCGATACTTGCTGCGACCCTCACTTCTATCGGCGCACTGTCGGTGATACTGTTTATGGACGAAAAAGTCCGTACCAACATGCAGGATTTTGCATGGGTTATCATGATAAATCTGACCATTTCGCTGTTTATTGCTCTGTTTCTTGTGCCGGCGCTGATCGACAAACTTCATCTTGTGACAATAGAAAAGAAACCGAAAAAACGGTCGCTTTTCGGATGGCTTCGCAATAGATGGACTTTCCTGAAACGTATCACACGAAAAACACGCGGAAAAAGGATTTATGTTTATCTCAACCGTATTTACGAAAAAATAATCCTTGTCACACAGAGGCGAAAAGGCTGGATTATAGCGGTTATCATTCTTTCTTTCGGATTGCCCATTTTCATGTTGCCCGATAAAGTCGGCGAAAAACGGGGGTATTATTATATCACGGACGAAAATTCGAATAAATGGGTTCAATTCTATAACAAAACTTTCGGCAGCGCTTTCTACAAAGAAAAAATAAAGCCTGTTTCGGACGTAGCTCTGGGCGGAACTCTCCGGCTGTTTTCGCAGAAAGTCCGTAACGGTTCGTATGCTTCAAGCGAAAGAAGTGAAACAGCGCTGTTCGCAGCGGCAACATTACCAAACGGTTCGACAAAAGAACAAATGGACGTTCTGGTACAGAGAATGGAAAATTATATCCGACAATATTCCGAAGTCAAACAGTTCGAAACTCAAATCGAAAGCGGACAAAGAGCAAGTATCCGGATACTGTTTGTGAAAGAACATCAACGCAGCGGATTTCCTTTCAGACTAAAAAGCAGCTTGATAAGTAAAGCCAACGAATTGGGTGGCGGAAGCTGGCAAGTCTATGGCGTCGGCGACGGGTTCAACAACGACGTCAAAGAACAGGCTGGCTCAAGCCGGATAAAACTTTTGGGATATAACTACGACGAACTGCAGTCGTTATCCGAAATAATGAGAGATACGCTGATGGATAATCGCAGAATAAAAGAAGTAACTATCGATTCGAAATTCAGCTGGTACAAAACCGATTACACGGAATTTGTATTCGACCTCAACAAAGAAAAACTGTCGCAGATGCGGATATTGCCGGTTCAGCTGTACAATTCGTTTGCTCCCATGTTCGGGAAAAACATCAACGCCGGAGAATGGATATACAACGACAGAGCCGAATATATCCGGCTGTATTCCAAACAGTCGAAAGAGTTAGACATCTGGAACATGGAAAATTATCAGAGCCGAATCGACGAACAGGAATACAAACTTGTCGATATTGCAAACATCAGGCAATGGCAGTCTCCACGCGAAATTGCTAAGGAAAATCAGCAGTATCTTCTCTGCGTGCAGTACGAATATATCGGAGCATATCAACAGGCAAACAAGGTTATGCAACAAGAAGTCAATTTGTTCAACGATCAGGCGCCGCTGGGTTACAAAGCCGCAAGCGAATCGTATCAATACTGGTGGGGCGAATCGGCTTCGAAGCAATACCGGCTACTGTTTTTGATTATACTGATAATCTTTTTCATGTCGAGCGTACTGTTCAACTCGCTCACACAACCGCTGATAATTCTGTTTATCATTCCTGTTTCGTACATCGGTCTGTTTCTGACGTTCTACCTGTTCAAACTCAGTTTCGACCAGGGGGGATTTGCCGCATTCATACTACTGACCGGCATATCGGTCAATGCCAACATCTACGTACTGAACGAATACAACAATATCCGGAAAAAACGTCCGCTTATAAAACCGCTGAAAGCATACATCAAAGCATGGAACGCTAAAGTGTTGCCCATCTTCCTGACAATTTTTTCGAGCATACTGGGTTTCATTCCGTTCATGCTGGGACAATACAAGGAAGCGTTCTGGTTTCCGCTGGCAGCCGGAACAGTCGGCGGTCTGATTATGTCGTTTATAACGCTGTTTCTCTTTCTGCCGCTGTTTATGGGAGTTGGAAAAAAACGGAAATACATGCAAAAACACTGATTGTGCTTGCATACTTGAGACTTGACCATGCGGTACAGTTCTTTTAATTCATTCTCTTTTTACGCTTTCACTGTAACTTTTTTCAGGATTTAAAGTTCCCTCATTTATACATTTTTAAAGTCATGACAAAACTTATTCTGGACAAGTTTTCGACATTATTTCCGCTCAAGGTTTTCATATCTTTGATTGAGGCTGCCGTGATATTCAAAGATGTGCCTAACGACATATTTTTCACGAACATGTGATCGAAGCCTACCGAAGTGGCAAAACCAACATTTTTTCTTTTCAAATAATGTGGAACATCATTTATAATCAAATCATTCGAATATGAAAAATAGCCCAGAGTGAAGTCGCATAGCACATATAATTTGTTATGTTTCGGAATTGAGCGTATAGAGATTGTTGGTCCGGCAAAATGAATACGCACATCGTCCTGACGCGAGCCTTCGTATTTGTTGCCATTTATTTCGTATGATATGTAGTTTGTTTTGTTGCTGGAGCCGAATGTTGAGTAATTGATTCCTATTCCGATATTTGGCGATATGTAAAATATTGCGTCGGCGCCGAAACGGGGACCTGATTTCAGCGATTTTTTGTATTTCAACAATTCTTCGGATGTGTTTGCCGGTTCGGGAGCGATGATCAGTTCGAAACCCCCGTTTAAGCCGAATCGCCAGCGACGGTAATCGGAATAAACGGTTCTAAGACGTTTGCACACTTCTTTGCTGTCGAAATCGGAAGAATCGATTGTCGCAATCTTTTTATTAAGGAACATATCTTCGGGATTTACACGCTTGAGAAGTACGGAATCGTGTTTCTTCATATCAAGAGAATCAAGCTGTTGAATAAAAGTATCTCGCCTGTTCCGGGCATTCAGTCCCGACAGGAAAAACAATAACACCATTATGACACAAACAAAATACTTCATACTACTTATAATTTTTGATTTACGAAAATCTACGATCGACAATCAATTTTTACCCGCAAAATATATGCCAATCCATACAATTTATAACAAAAAAATCGGGAAAGCGTTTGTTTAAGCTTTCCCGATTCATAATTCTGAACCGGAGAATCTTATTTTTTCCTCAAATCCGGTTTCTTTTCTGTCTCTTTTTTCGAATAATTACTTCTTTTTTCTTTTACCACTTCTTTCGCCGTTTCTTTTTCTTTCGGAGCTTCCTTTTCAAGAAAATCGTATGCTATCGGTATGGCAATGAATATTGTCGAATACACTCCGACTGCAACGCCGACTATCAAAGCGAACGAAAATCCGCGAATCACTTCGCCGCCAAGAATGAATATCGCAAACAAAACGACTAACACCGTTCCGGAAGTGTTGATAGTACGCAC
>JAISXV010000206.1 GCA_031270335.1 Prevotellaceae bacterium
AGCGCCGCCTGCTTGCGACTGGTTTCTTCTTCGGCTCGTTTGCGGATGACGTCTTCTACTGTCTGTCGGCGCAGTGCGTAATCTGCGGTTTGTTCGTCTGCGGTTTGTGCCGCCTCCGAAAGCGCAATGAGCGCTTTTTTCAGCGTTTTCTTTCGCGAATATCGGTAACTAACGCTGCAATCGACAGCCAGTGTGTGTTCTTTGGCAGCAATAGTGGTTATCCATAGCGTTTCGTTTTTCTGCACGGTCAATTTTACTTTGCAGCCATACAGCATGTTCGACAGCAGATTGCATTGTGCTTCCATGTCGCGGTTTTTTGTTTCGGGAGTAAGAATATGCGCATACGGCAGGATGAAATACCGGCGGATAAAATCTTTTTTCGTCTCGTCCGAAGCGTGCGCAAAGAGGTAGCCCAACAAGTCGTACACAAAAATATGCCGGTGTTTGCCGGCGTCGAAATCAACGCCATGCCTGACAAAGCGACGCAAATCATACTCGACGAAAATACGTTCCAGATGTTCGTTTTTGAACAGATTGCCCAAAATGTGCTGCAACTGTGTTCCTGTGGCAGACAAGTACAGGAAAAGCGTTTCGGCAACCAAGCCCTTAAAAGCGTACATGCCGGCAAACACATAACGGCTGTTGCCTTTCGCTTCGTTTTCGCCCTTGAAAAAACTCTTATGCGTAAGGGCTTTTTTCAGTTCATTGTCTGCGCCGGACGTTTTCAATTTCAACGCCAGCAAATGATAATCGCTCATTGTCTGTTTCAATTAACAGTGCAAAAGTATAAAATAAATCCGAGAGTATTGATTTTTTTTATAATTTTGTGCCGTATAAGGATATTGACTTATCCAGTCAAACGGGCTTAGTGTAAGGGTTTAGCACAACAGCTTTCGGTGCTGTACCGGGGATTCCAACCCCTCAGAGCCGGTTCGAGTCCGGCAGCCCGTGCGTAAATTGACACAGGCTATTAACGGGCTTAGTGTAAGGGTTTAGCACAACAGCTCCCGAGGCTGTACTGGGGATTCCAACCCCTCAGAGCCGGTTCGAGTCCGGCAGCTCGTGCAAAAAAACGTTGCGGAATTAGTGTAGTGGTAGCACGCAAGACTTCAGCTCTTGAATGAAGAATCCAATCTTCGGCACCGGTTCGATTCCGGTATTCCGCTCTTTTGTCAAGAACAGTCCGAATCCGAATTTTAACCGTATGGTAACCGGTATTATTGTTTTTTTCTGCGATTTAATAAGGAAGTCCTTTCAGGGCGAAATCCATGTAAGGGGATTACCCTCTCCTGACTGCTATTTCTTTTGCATGAAGAAAATTTTTCAAGTCGGGTATATCCATTATTCCAAAATGAAAAATTCCGGCAGCAAGCCCGGCGCTTGCTTTCGTGTAGTTAAAGACGTCGAAAAAATCTTCGGCTTTGCCTGCTCCTCCCGAAGCGATGACGGGAATATTCACGACGGCGCTCACATCGCCCGTTATGTCGATTGCAAAACCGTTTCGGACGCCGTCATTATTCATCGAAGTGAGGAGGATTTCGCCGGCGCCGAGTTTTTCGACGGTCATCGCCCACTCAACAGTATTGACGCCGGTGGGAGTGCGTCCGCCATCGACAAAAACCTGCCACTCGTCATTGACATATTTCGTATCTATGGCGACAACAGTACACTGTTTCCCGAAATCGGCGGCTATCTCCGAGATAAGTCCGGGATTTCGTACCGCCGCCGAATTGACGCTGACTTTGTCGGCGCCCGCACGGATAACGGTTTCCGCATCTTTCAGCGAATTGATTCCGCCGCCGACGGTAAAGGGGATATTAATCTCTTCGGCAATACGTTCGACCAGACGGACAAATGTTTTTCTGCCCTCTATTGTCGCTGTGATGTCGAGGAAAACGAGTTCGTCGGCGCCCTGTTCTACGTATTTCTTAGCAAGTTCTACAGGGTCGCCGGCGTCTTTCAAGTCAACAAAGTTTGTTCCTTTGACGGTTCTCCCGTCTTTCACGTCCAAACAGGGTATGATTCTTTTTTTCAGCATATAACTACATTATTTTGATAACAATATCTTCGCAGTCCGGATCTATTTCGATCTTGTCGCCGGATTTGACTTTCGCTCTTCGACGAAATTCTTGTTTGCCATTGAGATACACAATGCCGTCGTCGACCATCAACTTGGCTTCACTGCCGTTAGACGCCAGATTCACCACTTTCAACAGTTGTATCAATTCAATGTAATCGCCTTTGGTAATAGTAAATTCAAGTCTCATAACAAATATTTATTTTAGTTGAATATTATCGATTAAACGGATTTTGCCGGCATGGACAGCAACGCAGGCAAATATTTCCTCAGCCTCGTCCCAGCCTGCGACGGGTTGTAATGTGCTGGCGTCGATTATCTCCATATACTCGACCCTGAGTTCGGGAGATGAGTTTATCCATCGTACCGCTTCGTCTCTGATTTCACTGATTGGCGTTACGGCAGCCTGCGTTTTGGCATGTAACAGGGCTTGGGAGATATTGACGGCTTCCTTTCGCTGACTGTCCGACAGCAACATGTTGCGCGAACTCATGGCAAGCCCGTCCTGTTCCCTGATAATCGGACAAACAACTATTTCGACGGACAAATTCAGTTGCAGCGTCATGTTTTTTATTATACTTACCTGTTGGAAATCTTTCTGTCCGAAAAAAGCCTTATCGGGATTGACAATGTCGAACAGACGGCTGACAACTTGCGCAACGCCGTTGAAATGCCCCGGACGGAATTTTCCTTCCATGACTTTGTCCAAGTTCCCGAAATCGAAGATCCTTTTGTCTTTTTCGGGATAGATTTCTTTTTCGCCGGGAGCGAAAACGATATCGCAACCAGCGTTTTCCAATATTTCCAAGTCTTTATCCAGAGTTCTCGGATATCTCCGGTAATCATCTTTGTCGTTGAACTGTGCAGGATTGACAAATATACTTGCCACCGTCGTTCCGCATATCGCCTTGCTCCGGCTAATCAACGATAAATGTCCCTGATGCAGAGCGCCCATAGTAGGCACAAAACCAATTGTTTTATCTTTCCTCAATTCGGAGAGCCGCAATTGTAACTCCGAAATTTTTTCGTATTTTTCCATCTGCAAACTTTTAATTTGTTATAAAAAACAACGCCTGTTCGGGGAAACAGACGTTGAATCATTAAAAATCATTAATTTAAATCAATTAATCATCATATTCGTTATTTGCATCACTTGGATGAAATTCAAAGAAATCATCGAAACGAGTACTGGTTCCGCTACGTCCCGTCATCACAAATCCTCTGTTGTTCAACGAAAAAGAGACTGCGTAAGATCTCGTAGATTTGGAGAACGGAGTTCTTTCTGTCCAAAGATTTGTAGATGGATTGTATTCGTAAGTCGAAGACAGAGCCATTGTTTTCTGTCCCAGCGTGATGTAACCCTTGCCGTTTATCACGAAAGTACTTGCATTAGTTCTCGGAATGTTGTCATACTTGTCGTCGTCGGAAGTGAGGTCGGTGTTTCTCAGGTCGAGGACTTTGTCCCATTGATCTCTGCTCGGATCATATCTTTGCATGTCAACAGGATTGCCGTCGTTTGCAGTTCCGCCCAGCAGATACAGATAACTACCGATAACAAAAACACTGGCGCCTGCACGTTTCGAGCCTTCGTAACTGGCAATCTGCGTCCATGTTCCCGAGCCGGGAGTGTTTCCGGGCGTAAACGACCAAAAGTCTTTGAGAGGACTTCCTCCGTCGGTGCCTGTTCCTACATAACCCGTGTTTCCAACAACTTCGGCTACAGCATAATAACGCTCGACTCCGGGAAATTCGTTTTCAACTTTTGTCCACACGTCTGTTTGTGGGTCGTATTCCCAAAAATCTTTATATGCGACTTTTCCGTCAAATCCCAGTCCAACATACGCCTTTCCACCGGCAGAAAACGACACCGATGCATATCGGGCTTCTCCGGGAAAATCCGCTTTTTGTTGCCATGTTTTATTCCCCGGATTATACTGCCACAAGTCTTTTAACGCTGTAGCTTTGGCATTGTATCCCAAGCAAATATAAGCATTTTCTCCGATAACAAATCCGGTAGCGTCGCCTCTGGCTGCTCCATCGAACGAACCTAAGGTTGTCCAGTTTCCGATTAATTCTTCTTCTTCGTCACTACCACAACTGGTTATAACTGTAAAAGCCATCAATAAAAGGCAAAAATTTCTGATTCTCATTATATTCATATTTTTTTCTAACAAAATTTTAATTTCAAAATAAAGTGCAAAAGTACTATTTTTTTTAATAATACACGATAAAATATTTTATTTTTATTTCAGGGATAAGACGTGATACTGTCATAAAGGATTAATTTGTGTTAATAATTATTTTTTAATTACCTTGTTTGTAACATCTTAGCGTTTCAAAATCGTTCCAGAATCCCGGGTAAGATTTATTGACGCAACCGGCATTTTCGATGATAATTTTTGAACCGGAATCGAGCAATCCGACCGCTCCAACCGCCGCAGACATCGCTATTCGGTGGTCATTATGCGAATTTATCGTCACATTTTTTAGCCCGATCTTCGTCGTACTGCCTTCGATAACCATAAAATCGTCGCGTAACTCGATTTTTACGCCGATTTTTCCGAACTCAGACTGAAGAGTTTTGGCTCTGTTGCTCTCTTTTGACAATAACCGTTCGACGCCTTTTATATGCGAAACGCCGTCACAGTTAGCAGCTAAGGCAACTAATGCGGGAAATAAATCCGGCGAATTGGAAGCGTCGAAAACAAAAGGATTCAACTCATTTCTCGACACTTTCACCGACGAGGGTTTTATTTCGACGTCGGCGCCGACAAATTGCAGTATCTCTGCGATAAACTTATCAGCCTGATTTGATTGAAAATCCAGATTTGTTATTTCGACCGTTCCGGCAATGGCTCCCGCAACAAGCAAACACGAAGCGCCGCTCCAGTCGCCTTCGATGTTGAAACTGTCGCAGCGATAATGCTGCTTGCCCTTGATACGAAAGACGTTGTAACCATCGTTTTCTATTTCGACGCCGAATTTCGACGCAACATTCACAGTGATATCAATGTAGGGCTTGCTCATCAAACTCCGGACTTTAACTACAGAATCGTCCGAAAGCAACGGCAAAGTCATCAAAATTCCCGAAAGGAACTGCGAACTTTCGCTTCCGTCCACAACTATCTCCCGTGCAGACAGTTGTCCCTGCAAATTGAGAGGCAGGTTTCCGTTATTATCCGAATATTTGACGCCCATCTGTTCGAAAGGCTGTTTCATCAGTCCCGAAAAAGGACGTTTGAGCAAACTCCCTCGACCGTTTAAAGTTACGTCGCCGGAATACAACAACGACAAAGGAGCGAACAGACGCGACGAAAGTCCTGATTCTCCGCAATTCAGGTCGAGTTTTACGACTTTGAGCGTCGGCGACGGAGGATTTCCTTTTATCGTCAAACTGTGGCTTTGCGCATTAAAATTTACTTCAGCTCCGAGTGTTTTGATGATTTCCAGAGCCGCCAGCGAATCGTCCGATTCGGTGTGACCGCTTACGACCGTTTCGCCGCCACTCAACAACGACGCCGCAAACACTCTTTGTGCCACGCTTTTAGAACATGGCGCCGGTATTGTTCCGTTTATTTCCGATGGTTGTACAGTTATATTCATATTAATACAACAATATTGTGGCGCAAAAGTAATTGAATTTATCGAAAGTGCAATGTGAAAATTTAAAAACAATATGTGTCAGGTTGTTATCAATTCAATCTATTATTGCAAACGGACTTGGTCGATGGACAACTTATCGAATTGTTTGAACTGTTTTGTTCCAAAAGAACTTTGCATAATCAAAAAATAGTATTAAATTTGCATAATATTTAAACAAAAACAGGAACAGAAATGAAAGATTTTAAACAAGTTTCCATTGAGCAGATAAATGTAAGCGCCTCAAAGCTCATTGGCAAAGACTGGATGCTGATTACGGCAGGGCGCGATACCGCTTCGTTTAATACAATGACTGCCAGTTGGGGAACATTAGGTTATTTGTGGGAAAAAAACGTGGCTGTTATGTTTATTCGTCCCCAACGTTACACAAAAGAATTTGTAGATGCAAACGAGATTTATACTCTCTCGTTTTTTGATGAACGTTACCGCAATGCTTTGAAAATCTGCGGAACAAAATCGGGAAAGAAGCGTCCGCGTAAAGCGCAGGAAGCCGGGCTTACGCCAATGGTTACTACACTTGGCAGCGTGGCTTTTCAAGAAGCAACCATGATTTTGGAATGTCGCAAACTGTATGCCTCGCCTCTTGATTCTGATGCGTTTATAAATCATGCCTTTGCTGAAAAGTTTTATCCGGATAATGATTTTCATGTTATGTATGTTGGCGAAATCGTGAACGTGTACAGGAAATAACAAAAAAAATCTTATAATCAAAAAATAGTATTAAATTTGCGTACATTTACACAACATAAGGTGTGGAGTATATTGTTTATTTATATAAAGTTACAGTATTATGGACAAAAAATTCTTACTAATAATTACTGCATTTGCACTGGTTTTGTTTTCATGCAAATCGAAAAAGGGGGACGAAAACATTTCTCCCGATTACAATCCTTACGTTGAAGCCTTTACAGCGGGGGATATTTCCGTAAAATCGAGCGTCGTTTTGCGACTCTCCGAACCGTCGTTTATTGATCCTGACGAGTTTACGGGTGAAAATCTGTTTGACATTTCGCCGTCGGTGAAAGGTAAAACACAGATGCAGAACCCTCTGACCTTTGTTTTTGTACCCGACGAAAATCTCAAAATCAATCAACGTTATACGGTCAAGTTCGACATTGGAAAAGTCGTTAAAGGCGTTGATAAACAGTTTCGTAAGTTCGAATTTGGTTTTTCGACCATCAAACCATCGTTTTACATGTCGCGTGAAGGCTTGAGGCTCTACAGCGAAACCTCGCCGCATTTGTTTCAGTTGGTCAGGGAAATACATATTTCCGACTATGCCGACCCCAATGCCGTTGAAAAGATGCTGATTGTCAAACTAAATAACGAATCGCCGGCAATCAAATGGGAACACGAAGGCAACAAACACACCTTCACTATCGACAGCATAAAAGCCGGAGAATCAGCCTATGAAATGAAACTGAGCCTCGACGCAAAAAGTATCGGCGGCGATTTGACCGACGAAGAAACACTGCGAATACCAAGCAAATACGAATTTGATATTCTGGGAATCACTTCGAGCGACGAAGATGAAAATCAGGTTATTATATGCCGGTTTTCGGCGCCTATCGACACAAAGCAGAATCTCAAAGGCATTGTAACGCTCGAAGAATACAAATTTACATACCGTGTATCGCTGAATACTATACTGTTATATCCATCTGAAAGGCTTACCGGACAGGTCACTCTTAGCATATTCGAAAGTCTCAAAAGCGCTAACGGCGGCAGTTTCGGAAAAAATTACACCGACGAACTCCTTTTCGAATCCAACAGTCCGGAAATCAAGTTTTTGGGAAAGGGCAACATCCTTCCGACCACCAACAACGGAACCGTCATGCCGTTTCAGGCTGTATCGGTTAAGTCGGTTACTGCCAAAGTGATAAAGATATACGAAAGCAATATACTGCAATTTTTGCAGGTCAACAATCTCGGCGGAAAATCGGAATTGAAACGCGCCGGCAGATTAGTGACTGTCAAAACCATACGGCTCGACGAAAACAAAACAGTCAAAGAACTGCGCCGCTGGAATACCTATGCTCTTGATTTGTCGAAACTTATAACCCCCGAACAGGGAGCCATTTACAGAATCGAACTCAGTTTCACAAAAAAACAGGCTATCACCGATTGTAGCGAAGATGAGGAAGATACCGAACAAAACATCTCCGACGAAGACCAGTTGAAACGACTGGAACACGATTATGATAACCCAAATACATACTTCGATTATTACGACTATTATTACGGCGATGACGAAGAATATGGAAGTTCGTCAAATCCTTGTGATGATTCATATTACAAATGGAACAGCAGAAGTCGTGCAGCGAAAAACATACTTTCGTCCGACCTCGGAATCATTGCCAAAGCCGGAACGAAAAATTCAGTACGTTTTATCGTAACTAACGTGCACGCAATCACTCCCGCTGCTTCGGTTGAAATGGAAGTATATAACTATCAACAGCAGTTAATCGGAAAGGGAATAACCAACGCCGAAGGATTTGCAGATGTGGAAGTTAAAGGGAAACCGTTTATTGCTGTCGCCAAACAGGGCGCACAGCGCGGATATTTGCAGATGCAGGACGGTATGTCGATATCGCTCAGTCGTTTCGATGTTGCCGGCGACGCTGTGAAAAACGGAATCAAAGGATTCATCTACGGAGAACGGGGCGTATGGCGTCCTGGCGATTCTATCTTCCTGACATTCATACTCCAAGACCTCGAAAACAGTCTTCCTGCTTCTCATCCCGTGACGCTGGAAATCACCGACGCCAGAGGCAGAGTCGTCAGTCGTCAAAACAAGATAGGCGGAACGAACGGCTTCTACAATTTTGTTTATCAGACAAATGACGACGCTCCGACAGGAAACTGGCTCGCTACGGTGAAAGTCGGAGGAGTGTCGTTCAACAAAATGCTTAAAGTAGAGACTGTTAAGCCGAACAGATTGAAGATAAACCTGACTTTCAAAGAAGACGAAATAGAATTGCAGTCCCCGATTAACGGCTCGCTGACTTCCACCTGGTTACACGGAGCGCCCGCCAAAAATCTCGAAACGGGAATAAAAATGTATTTAAACCCGATAGAGACTGTGTTTAAGGGATTTGAAGGATACGCTTTTGACGATCCAACCAAGACTTTCGAATCGGAAGAAAAAGAATTTATATCGGGGAAATTGGATGGCGATGGCAAAATAAGTTTCTCACAGACAATTAGCGTAGGCAACAGACCTTCGGGAAAACTCCGTGCAAACTTCATCACACGTGTTTATGAAGAAGGCGGCGATTTCAGTATCGACAACGTTGTCAAGGAGATATCGCCGTATAAACGATATGTAGGAATTGCGCAACCAAAAGGAACGGGATTCAATAACATGCTCGAAACAGATAAAAATCAGACGTTTGACATTGTTGTTCTCAACAAGTCGGGTAAAGCCGTTTCCGAACAGACGGAAGTGAAAATCGCTGTGTACAAGTTAGGTTGGAGTTGGTGGTGGAGTTCGTCCAACAATCAACTCGCCAACTTCAATTACAGTTCATACACAACTCCTTTCCACGAAGAAACGGTCAAAATATCCGGCGGTAGAGGAATATTTTCGTACAAGGCAACTCACAGTCAATATGGATTTTACCTGATAAAAGTGACAGATAAAAATGGAGAACACTGCGCCGCAACGGTTGCATATTACGACTGGCCCGGCTGGGGCGGACGTGCGCGTCAGGGTAGCGAAGGTTCGACAATGCTGATGTTCGAAAGCGATAAAAAATCGTACGATGTCGGTGAAACAGCGGTAATTACGTTCCCTTCGTCGAATACTGCCAAAGCGCTGGTAAGCATCGAAAATGGCACTAAAGTGTTGAATAACTACTGGGTTGCCTGCGAAGACGGCGATACGAAAATCGAAATCAAAACCACGCCTGAAATGACGCCAAACGTTTACGTCTCAATCACTTTGGTACAGCCGCACGCTCAAACGCAGAACGATTTGCCGATAAGGCTGTTCGGCGTGATTCCGGTGAATGTTGTCGATCCCGAAACGAAACTTGCGCCGGTGTTGGATGTCCCCGCTTCGATTCGTCCCGAAGAAAACTACAAAGTTACTGTAAGCGAGGAAAAAGGCAAAGCAATGACTTATACGCTTGCCGTTGTTGATGAAGGTTTGCTCGACCTGACTAAATTCCGTACGCCAAACCCCTGGAATTATTTCTATGCCAAAGAGGCTCTGGGAATTAATACCTGGGATATGTACGAATCGCTGATTGGCGCTTACGGTGGACGAATCGAACAGTTGTTTGCGATAGGCGGCGGCGACGCTGCGGCAGCAAACAGAACTAAAATCAACAGATTCAAGCCGGTAGTAACGTTTATTGGTCCGATATCGTTGAACAAAGGTCAGAAAATCACTCACGACCTGAAAATGCACAGTTACATAGGATCGGTGAAAATCATGGTCGTTGCAGGTAACAAAAAGGCTTACGGAAACGTCGAAAAGGCTGTTCCCGTCAAAAAACCGCTCATGGTTTTGGCGACAATGCCGCGTGTCATCGGTCCGAGCGAAGAAATCGACCTGCCTGTAACCGTATTCTCTATGGATGAGAAGATTAACAAAGCGGATGTATTTGTCGAAACGAACGAACTGTTTACAATGGAAGAAACGAAACACACCGTTGATTTCAAGTCGGTTGGCGAAGAAATGACTACATTCAAACTGAAAGTCAAACCTCAAACGGGAGTCGGCAAGGTGAAAGTCGTTGCCGTCGCCGGAAACGAACGTTCGGAATATAACGTTGATATCGAAGTCCGTACACCCAACCCGCCATTGACAAAAGTATATTCGTTTGTATTGGAAGCCGGTAAAAGCAACTCTGTATCAGAAGAATTGCACGGAATCGAAGGTACCAACACCGGACGAATCGAAGCCTCGATTATCCCGCCGCTGAATCTCGGGCAACGTCTTAATTATCTGATACAATACCCTCACGGATGCCTCGAACAGACTACTTCGAGCGCTTTCCCGCAACTGTATCTCAGTTCGGTTATCGACCTGAGTGAAAAGGATAAAACCAATGCCTCGTACAATGTCAAGGCGGCATTGAACAAGTTGAAAAATTTCACCGGTTACGAAGGCGGATTTACTTACTGGCCCGGAGAAAGTTCGTATAACGACTGGGCGACAAGTTACGCCGGCGATTTCATGCTCGAAGCGGAGAAAAAAGGATTTTCGTTGCCGACCGGACTGAAAACCGGCTGGTTGAAATATCAGCAGAAAAAAGCCCGCACCTGGGTAATGAGCAGTCAGAAAGGGGCGTATTATTCTTATTCTCAACACGATTTAGACCAGGCATACAGATTATACACTCTGTCTAAGGCAAAAGCCCCCGAACTGGGCGCAATGAACAGATTGAAAGAGGATAAGACCATATCCATGCAAACTCGCTGGGTGCTTGCCGCTGCATACGCCTTAGCCGGACAACCCGAAATAGCGGAAAAAATAGTCGAAAACGTTGATACCGGCGTTAAGGAATATCCCGCATTTTCACAGACTTACGGCTCAAGTACCAGAGATATCGCCCTGATAGTGGACGCCTTGTTGCTGATGAATCGCGAAAGTATGGCATTCGAATTAGTACGCAATCTGTCACAGCGACTTAACTCCGATCGATGGATGAGTACGCAAACCACGGCGTATGCGCTCATGGGAATATCGCGTTATGCCGAAAATCTGAAAAACGACAATTCCATCAAAATCGAATACACGTGCAACGGAAATAAAAACACCGTAAACTCAAGTAAATCAATCTGGACGGCAAATCTCGGCGGGTTGAAATCCGGAAAGTTCGATGTGTCAAACAAGTCGAACGGCAGCGTTTACGTGCAGATTTCGACAACAGGAACGCCCGTCGAAGGTCAGGAAACGGCAGCGGAAAACAAAATCAAACTGCGTATTTCGTATTCCGACGGTAAAACGGTAATCGACCCCGCTCAATTGAAACAGGGAACTGATTTTTACGCTGTTATCGACGTTGTAAATCTCAGTCCTGCCAACGAAACGTACTCGAATATCGCTCTGACACAGATATTCCCGTCGGGCTGGGAAATAATCAACGACCGTCTGCTGGGTATTTCAACCGACAACCATTCAGGCGGTTACGATTATTGCGACATTCGTGACGACAGGATATACATGTATTTCGCTTTGAAGAATCCGAAACAGTTCAAGGTAAAACTCACCGCTACATACGTCGGCAAGTTCTATCTTCCTGCTGCTAAGGTCGAAGCAATGTACGACGGAACTATTAACGCAAACACAACAGGTCAATGGGTAGAAGTCGTGAAGTAAAAATACTTGGAATAGAATCGTCATGCGACGATACTTCGGCGGCGGTGATATGCGACCGTGTTTTGTTGTCGAATGTGATTGCAAATCAGAAGGTACACGAAAAATATGGCGGCGTAATTCCGGAACTTGCATCACGTGTGCATCAACAAAATATTATCCCTGTGGTCGATACGGCTCTGAAAGAAGCAAACATCACGAAATCCGACCTTGACGCAATCGCCTTCACCAAAGGTCCGGGATTGTTAGGGTCGTTGCTGGTTGGCGTTTCGTTTGCCAAGGGTTTGGCGGCTTCAATCGGCGTTCCGCTGATCGAAGTCAATCATTTGCAGGGACATGTGTTGTCGCATTTTCTGGAAGAAGATGGCAAAACAAAGATTTTCCCCTCCTTGCCTTTCCTCTGTCTGCTGGTCTCCGGAGGACATACGCAAATCATTGTGGTTAAGGACTATTTGGATTTCGAAATCATCGGCGAAACAATCGACGACGCCGCCGGCGAAGCGTTCGACAAGTGCGCCAAAGTCATGGGACTACCCTACCCTGGCGGTCCCGTGATTGACGCTCTGGCAAAGGAAGGAAATCCAACCGCTTTTTCGTTCGCAAAACCCAAAGTCGCTGATTTTAATTACAGTTTCAGCGGTCTGAAAACCTCGTTCCTGTATTTCCTGCAAAAGAAAATCGCCGAAAATCCGGCGTTTGTCGAAGAAAACAAAATCGATCTCTGCGCTTCTATCCAACAGACTATCATCGATATCCTGATGGACAAACTGATCAAAGCCGTCGCTAAAACCGGAATCAAAGACGTGGCTATCGCCGGCGGCGTCTCCGCAAACTCCGGATTAGCCGGCAGACTGCATCAAACCAGCGCCCAACTCGGCTGGAACGTGTTCGTCCCCGAACGAAAATTCACTACCGACAACGCCGCAATGATCGCTATTACAGCTTATTTCAAATATCAAAAAGCGCTGTTCTCTTCCCTTGACGTAACTCCATTTGCAAGTTGATCTTTAACATTGGCGGAAGTAAAATGCCGCCATGTTCTCAGAAAAAGTCAAGAATCCTAATCGAATTATTGGCGCCCGAAGGAAATCTTTTAATCCTAAAAATCTTAATCGGATTTCGTACTTGCGGACACAACAAGACAGACCGGCAAAAATTGTCAGTCTGCTTGTTTTCAATCCGTTTAGATACTCGAAGCAGTTACTTTCTGTACTTACAACATCCCGGCAAAGCGTTATAGACCTCGTCGTCAGCCTTATCCTTTTCGGTATCGTGTCCCGATTTGGCTATGGCTTTGGAGATTGCATCGACAGAAGTTTTTTTCGGGTCGAAATGCAAGTGCAACTGTTGGGAATCCTTGTCCCAGTTTGCAACAGTCACGCCGTCAATACCTTTGGCAGTCTTTTCGATACGTGTTTTACACATTCCGCAACTGCCGAGTGTTTTCAGCATGGCATGTTCGTCTTTTTGACTTGTTTCCTCTTTTCGAGTTTCGGGAGCCTTCTTTTGACTGCTCGAGTTTCCGCATCCGTTACTTACTGAAATCATTGCGATTACAGCAAAAAATAAAATAAACTTTCTCATGTCTTTTAATTTTAATTTATACATTCTTATCTATTTACGATTTTAGATTTATGATTTACGATTGTTGCTTACGCCCGAAGGCTCATACTTCATACTTTATACTTCATCCCTCATTTTCTGTATTTACAACATTCCGGCAAAGCCTCATATATCATATTCTCAGCGCGATATTTATCCGTATCGTGACCGGCGACGGCAACCGCTTTCGAGACCCTGTCGGCAGATGTTTTTGTTGCGTCGAAATGCAGATGCAACTGTTTCGTCGTCATATTCCACGAAGCGAGCGAAACACCGTCTATCGACTTGGCAGTCTTTTCGATACGTTCCTTACACATCTCGCAAAGTCCATGCACGACAATCGTAGCATGTTCGTTTCCCGCATCAGGATTTTCGACGGAGTTCATCATACTTCGTTTGCCTTCGAGTTGCATACTTGCGTCGATACTGAACACGCCGTTAGTCACAATCTCCTCGCCCTCAACGATTCCCGACAGGATCACATACGAATCGCCCAGCGAAGGACCGAGTTCCACTTCCCTGAGTTTAAATATCGTCGCCTTGCTGTCAGGACGTTTCACATACACAATTGACCGTTTTCCCGTCCACAGTATTGCCGTTTTAGGAATCGAAATCCTGTCGGAATACTGTTTCAACGAAGCATTTACGGTAGCGTTGGCATACATTTCCGGTTTCAGTTGCAAGCCGGTATTGACCGTTTCGACACGGATTTTGGCGGTACGCGTCGTTTTGTCCAGAACGGGATTGATAAACG